>URDV01000005.1 GCA_900546605.1 uncultured Prevotella sp. | reverse complement strand
CTACCCATACACATAAAAGTTTTCATAACACAAAAAAGAGAATCATTCCGAAGAACGACTCTCTTTACGTGGTGCCACCAGGAATCGAACCGGGGACACAAGGCCAAGAATTTTTAGCGACCAGTCCTTTGCTCTACCCATACACATAAAAGTTTTCAACATTCCGAAGAACAACTCTCTTTACAAAGTTTTCATAACACAAAAAAGAGAATCATTCCGAAGAACAACTCTCTTTACGTGGTGCCACCAGGAATCGAACCGGGGACACAAGGATTTTCAGTCCTTTGCTCTACCAACTGAGCTATGGCACCATTAAACAAATAAATCATCAAAAAAGCAAGTGGTGCCACCAGGAATCGAACCGGGGACACAAGGATTTTCAGTCCTTTGCTCTACCAACTGAGCTATGGCACCTTGCTGATTTGCGAGTGCAAAGGTACTACTTTGAAGCGAAACAGCCAAATTTTAAGATGATAAAATTCAAAAAATTATTTTTTTCGCAAAACGGACATGGTTATTTCAGTAAAATTGAACAATTTTGTAAGTAAACTATATGTGCACGTAGAAAGCATATACAAGGTGAGCCAACACCATCCTCCTATACCTAAGGGTATAGATTCAACATTCACTACTACGGCTATCACCTCATATATAATCAAGAATCAAATAAATGACACAAGACGCTCATTCTATACATGCATTGCAAATAAGTGACACTTTGCAAACCAATAGTCAACATTTAGGCAACGAAGTTACCCTATTTGATGACATCAGTTGGAACGACTTAGCAGAAACTCCTACACAAATTGGTTTTCTGCTCATTGCTCTGTGTACCGAGGGTGAAGCTTCGTTTACAATCAATGGCAATGTGCAGTACATGAAAAAAGGTGATTTGGTTATATCATTTGGAAACCAAGTGTTTGACGAGCAGCACATTGATGAAAATTTTCATGGCAAAGCCATGTTAATGTCACGCACCTTTGCTCAAAACTGCATTGTAGGACTTAATAAGATGTGGCCCTACCTACTCTATTTAATGGAACACCCCGTGCTTAATTTAACAGGAGAGGAGCAAACATGGATTGAAGACTGCTATGCGCTCATTAGCCGTCGCCTTAGCAAAAAGCCTGGACGCTATATGCGTGAGGCTACCGAGTCGTTAGTACGTGCCTTTTATTTTGAAATATGTAATTTGCTTGATGCACGTGTGCAACCTACCACACAGACAAAGGCACAAACACGCGCATATGCCATTTTTGACCAATTTATACGTTTGGTTTCAGTTCACTACAAACAAGAACGAAGCGTTGAATGGTATAGCAGCGAAATGTGCTTAACTCCCAAGCACTTGTCAGAGGTTGTAAAACAAGTGAGCGGACGTACCGCGGGACAATGGATTACTACATTAGTAATGATTGAAATAAAATCACTCCTTTCGAACACCTCGCTCTCTATAAAAGAAATTACGGATGAAATGAACTTTCCGAACCAAAGTTTTTTAGGCAAATACTTTAAGAATATTGAAGGTATCTCACCCTCTGACTTTCGACGCAACCTTTAAAAGCTTTTTGAACCTCATTTAAAGCTAAAGTGTAAAGGGGCATCAAAGCCTTCACGTACTTGCAAGCCCACATTGTTTAAGTAGCGATCCACTTGTTCTATTGTTACTTTGCTTTGCATAAACATTTTTTAGTCATTCACTTTTACCACATCAACCACATGACTACCTGCCCCAATTAGATCGGGACGCTCTGAAATACACTTTTGATATTCTATAAAATGGGCAAAGGTTTCGTCACTCATGCGATTTAAGCGTGTACGCATATAGTCGGCAGCGCCATCGGGCGAGAATATCGTTACGCGTTCAAGTCCTGCTGCTTGGTCAAGCGCATTAATATCGTCTAAACGCACATAATCATATAGTTCATCAGGCTGTGCCTGAATGTGAAATTGCTCATCAACCACGCCACGCGCCAACAAGCCTCCAATGCGGTCCTCGTCAAAGCAATATGACAAAATACTATATTCATTCATTAAGTAGGCCACAAATATCAGTCCACCGGGGCGTGTTACTCGTCGGGCTTCATTTAAAGCCTTGAGTTTTTCGTCAAACCCTATTAGGTGATATAATGGGCCTAACAAAAGCGTAACATCGGCCGAATGTGTGGGAATAAATGGCATATTACGTGCATCGCCTTGCTGTACATCGGCCTTTGGTTCACGTTTTAAGAACACATCAATATTACGTCGTACCAATTCAACCGCTTTTACTTGATACCCCTCAGCCATTAGTGCCGAAGTGTAGCGACCTGTGCCTGCCCCGATGTCGAGTACTTGTGCGCCTGGTTGCAGATAACGGTGTAAATGGTGCATTGTGGTAGCAAACTCCACCATGCCATGCCGACGTAGCAAGCGTAAATCTTCGGGGTGTTTGTTATAATGTTTCTCAATATTTGATAGTGCCATAATATGGTGTACGTGTACTTATACTTTTCTTTGTTTTGAACATTTTTTGCCATCAGTAGGCCGCTACAAATTTACGTATTTATTGTCACTCACTATGCTATGCAAAGACACAATCTCCACTTTTTATTTTACCTTATATAGCTGTCTGGTAAATTTTTTTGACCGAACAGACATCATTATTTTATCACATACTTTAACGCGTTGGCGGAATTAGTAAACAAGTTGACAAGTTAACGGGGTAACAGGTAAGTTTGCCAAGCTTTTTAAGTTTCTTGTCATTCTGGCTTTAACATAATAAGTGGTGTAAAGCATACTTACTTGTTAACCTGTCAACTTGTTAACCCGTTAACCTGAAATTCCGCCAACGGGTACTTTATGCAACCAACCGAGTTTGAACGGCTATTAATTCTGAACTTGGCAACTTTTTAACCATATAGCTTTGCCAAAATTTATTCTTGCTATTCATTGAAACGGGAAGTATTTTTCATTCGGTATGTGGCGAAGTTGAGTGGTAAGAGTGTGAGTACGCTGCAACGAGTGAAATGCAGGCTTAACTTATGGTGAGTATTTTTTATCATGTTGCTAAATTAAAATAAGCATTACTGTGTTTATGTGGAATTGTGAAGTATTATAATTACCTTTGCATTCAAAGTCGTATCTGAATATGACAAATAAAGAATTAAACAGGTTAAAAGTTGTTCTTGCTGAAAAAGAGAAACGAGCAAATGACTTGGTGAACAACTGGGAAAGGATAAAACAACCATATCAAAATGGTGTACTAATACTTGTCAGCCAGATTTGGGCAATCTTATGAAGATAGCCAAACTGCTTGAAGTGGAAGAGACAGACCTTCTCAGGGAAGATAATATAGACTGATAAAATGGCAACAGACAATAAAGGCAACAGACTCTCAATAGGGAACGATGATTATGCAGAGATACTGCGACATGCTGTCGCAGTAATTGAGCATGCACGGACGGAGATAGCCCGACATGTCAATGGCTATGTTTCTACTGCCTATTGGGAGATTGGTCAAAGACTTCATGAGCGCAAGATTGAAAGTGGGTATGGTGATAGTGTAGTAAGAAGGCTGTCTGCAGACCTGAAAGAACGATACCCTAAGATGGGTGTTTCACCACGTCAACTTTGGAACATGAAGAAATTTTATGAGCGTTACGCTGGGCATGATGAGAAAGTGCTACGGAGCGTAGCACTTTTGCCGTGGTCGCATAATCTGCGGCTGTTGAGCAAGGGACTGAATGATGATGCAACTCTCTATTATGCCACAAAGACGGTGGAAAAAGGTTGGAATCGCGACTTGTTGCTCAATGCCATTAAACTCAATATGTATGAGACACAGGCATTGGCAAAAGTAGACAACAATTTCGACCGCACTCTTCCTGCCGAACAAGCCCAATATGCCAACGAGGTGTTTGGAAGTAGCTACAATCTTGGTTTCTTAGGTGTCACAAGTCCCATATTTGAACTTGAACTTGAAGACCGCTTGGTAAAAGCTATCACTCGTTTTCTTATGGAACTTGGCAATGGCTTCACTTTCATTGGCAACCAGCATGTGCTGGAGTATAACGGAAAGGAGAGTAAAGTTGATATGCTTTTCTTCCATCGTGGACTGCGTTGTCTTGTAGCTATTGACGATCGGTGCTTTCAAACCAGAGTATGCAGGTAAGATGAACTATTATCTTTCTCTCCTTGACCGCCTTGAACGTGGTGCAGACGAGAACCGTTCCATAGGTATCATACTTTGTGCGGAGAAAGACCGCGTCGAGGTGGAACTCGCACTTGAAGATATGGGAAAACCTATCGGAGTGGCAGACTATCAACTGATAGTTCCAAAAGAGAAATTACAAAAAGTCCTTGCTGACGAGATTAAGGCGTTTGGTGAGGAAAAGAAAAACAATTAGGGAAACAAATAATATGGACTACAAATCACAGAACAATGATATGGCTTCACTTGTAAATGATGTTTGCAATATCATTGAAACAGGCAGAAAGGAAGCCTACATTGCGGCAGGTAAGTTAGCTGTAATTACATTCTGGAATATCGGTCGCCGTATTGTGGAAGAGGAACAACAGGGTAAAGAACGTGCAGAATATGGTGCGGAAGTCATCAAGAACCTCGCTCTGAAAATCGTACCTCGATATGGCGCGAGCTATAATAAACGCAATTTAGACTACTACAAGCGTTTCTATCTCCTTTTCCCTGACATACAGATTGTGAACACATGTGTTCACAATCTTAGTTGGTCGCATATTCGCCGCATACTATCTGTTGCAGACCCCAATGCCAGACTTTGGTATTTGAAAACGGCTGATAAAGATATGTGGAGCTTTCGTACGCTTGACCGTAACATATCCACACAATACTATGAGCGCAGATTAGCCGCGCAACGTGAGAAATCGGCACTGCCAGTAGATATGGAAAACTCAACAGACCCATTGGAATACATTAAAAATCCAATGATGGCAGAATTCATGGGGTTTCATCGTGATGCTGATTATAACGAAAGCGATTTTGAAAAAGCATTGATTGACAACCTTGAAAAATTCATCATGGAGCTTGGACGTGGTTTTGCCTTTGTTGAGCGTCAACAGCACATAGTTACTGATACAGACGACTTTTATATCGATTTGGTATTCTACAACTATCGCATGAAGCGTTTCGTCATATTTGAACTAAAGACACACAAGCTAACACACCAAGATATTGGTCAGCTTGACATGTATGTACGAATGTTTGACGATCTTGTCAAAGGCTCTGACGACGCTCCTACTGTTGGAGTGCTGCTTTGCACAGATACCGACAACACGATAGCTCGTTATTCTGTTCTTCACGACAACAATCAGTTGTTTGCAGCCAAGTATATGACTTATATGCCAACAGAAGAAGAACTGCGCAATGAAATTGAACAACAAAAACGGTTCTTTATGGAACAGCACGGTTCTCACAATTTATTATAAAAAAACATGAATATTCGGCACAAAATCTAAATTGGCAGCCGTGGCTGCAAAATTACAAAAGATAGTGCCGAAAGAGAACTTACAGAAAGTCCTTGCTGACGAGATAAAGGCGTTTAGTGAGGAAAAAGAAAACAAAGAAATATTATAACATGGATATTCAAATAATAAATCAGCATACATCCGCTTTCAACGATATAACGCATTACATTGAGAGCGATAATGGCAAAGAAAAGATTGAAGTATGGTTTGCCCGCGAGCTTCAGTCGGTTCTTGGCTATGCACGTTGGGAGAATTTCACTATAGCTATAGGTAGAGCCGTAGAATCATGTAAGTCACAGAATATCAACGTGGATGACCATTTTCGTGAGGTCACGAAAATGGTTGCATTGGGTAGTGGTTCAAAGCGTGAAGTCAAGGACTATATGCTTACTCGTTTTGCCTGTTATCTCATAGCTCAGAACGGTGATCCAAAGAAAGAAGAAATAGCATTTGCACAAGGTTATTTTGCATTACAGACAAGGCGGGCTGAACTTATAGCTGAGCATTTGCAGCAAGTGTCACGTCTGGAAACACGCGATCGACTGCGTGCTTCAGAAAAACAATTGTCTCGCAACATTTATGAGCGTGGTGTTGATGACCGTGGATTTGGTCGTATACGTTCAAAAGGTGACACGGCTTTGTTTGGCGGACATACCACCGAAGACATGAAACTTCGCCTCGGCATCAAGTCAACACGTCCGTTGGCTGACTTTCTTCCTACGCTGACAATTGCAGCAAAAAACCTCGCAACAGAAATGACAAATTACAATGTGGAGCAGAAAGACCTTTATGGTGAACAGATCATTACTGCCGAACACGTTCAGAACAATGTAAGCGTAAGGCAGATGCTGGGGCAACGAGGCATAAAACCCGAGAACCTTCCTCCTGCTGAGGACATCAAGAAAGTGGAACGCAGAGTGGCAAGCAACGAGAAGAAAATAGAAAAGACTTCAAACAAATTGCCAAAGAAGGTTGAATAATATAGAATACTTGCTGACGAGATAAAGGCGGTTAGTGAGGATTTTTCTTTTTATTAGTGAGAGATTAAGGTTAGACAAAGAATAATATGGCAAGGAAAAAGACATATACATTTATTGATTTATTTGCTGGCATTGGAGGGTTTCATCAAGCGATACGCTGATGAAAATTCTCTCACGCATAGAAGGCGATGAAACGAAACTGAAAATTACCGATTCGGAAGCGGACAAGGAACGTATAGTCAATGCAGAGGTGAACGTAGATGCCGCCAAGCAATATGGCGACTTGAACATACTCACGGCGCTGAGAAATATCATCATAGTACATTTGGGTAAAGTTGATAATATCGACAGTGATATTACAGAAGAAACTGCAATTGAAAGTGATGATAATATGGAACACACGGAAAAGAGCAAAAAAGAATTGCAGTCCATAAAGAAGATAGACAGTATGCTCAGTCAACTAAAACGTGACCATTTTGTTTCCTTCTGGAACTAAGCAATGGTAAAACGAAGCACTCATGGCAAAGAAATTTGAAATACGAAATAGCACAGCCGAGTTCCTTACTTTCGTAGCAGAAGGTAAGGAACAAGGTGTTCAAGTGCTATACAAAGATGAAACGATATGGGCAACACAAAAAGCGATGGCTATGCTCTTTGATTGCTCTTCTGACAATATAAGCTTACATTTGAAGAACATCTTTAAGAGTGGAGAATTGGATGAGAATTCAGTTACCGAGAAAAACTCGGCAACTGCCGCAGACGGCAAGAACTATCAAACCAAATTCTATAATCTGGATGCCATCATTTCCGTAGGCTATCGTGTCAACTCTATACGTGCCACTCAGTTCCGCCAATGGTGTACCTATGTTATACGCCAATACTCCTTACGTGGTTACATCTTAGACAAAAAACGTATGGAAAACGGCTCGTTTATCGGCGAGGATTACTTTGAACACCTACTCGCCGAGATTAGAGAAATACGCTTGAG
This sequence comes from uncultured Prevotella sp., assembly GCA_900546605.1. GTDB lineage: Bacteria > Bacteroidota > Bacteroidia > Bacteroidales > Bacteroidaceae > Alloprevotella. The sequence goes on along the minus strand of URDV01000005.1, from coordinate 16,134 downwards.
CGAACGCCGGTTCTATCAAAAGCTCACGGACATATACGCAACAGCCATTGACTACAATAAGGATGCACCAACCACACGTCTTTTCTATAAAAAGGTACAAAACAAAATGCACTATGCAGTGCATGGACATACTGCGGCAGAACTGATAGTTGAGCGAGCTAACGCGGAAAAAGAACACATGGGACTAACCTCTTGGGAAAACGCTCCCGATGGCAAAATTGTCAAGCCAGATGTGAGTATCGCCAAAAACTATCTAAAACGAGTGGAACTTGAAGATATGGGAAAACTCGTCAACTCGGTTCTTGACCTAGCTGAACGTATGGCAAATCGACATATACCAATGACTATGGAAGATTGGGCTAAACGTATAGACATTATTCTTGAAGCTGGAGGTGATGCTATTCTGCAAGATGCAGGCAAGGTGTCGGCTGATTTTGCCAAAAGTTTTGCTGAGTCGGAATTTGAGAAGTATCGAATCATACAAGACAGACTGTTCCGTTCTGACTTTGACCGACTAAATGAATTGCCGTTTGATAACATCGACGAAAATTAGCAAGCATGGCAAGCGTTTTCAACTTTGAAGTGACAAACGAGGACTTGTCGGTAAGGTTCTCTTGTCCTAATCACGAGCGGAGAATAGCCGAAACTATCCGCAATCTTTGCATCGACACTGACGAACAAGACAGTGCCGCAAAATTGTTGTGCCGATACACGTCGGAAGCACAGCATGTCAAGTTCTCTTTTGACGGAAACGCACAGGAGGGGAATGACATTCGCCATGAGGCTGTTTTCTTTGAGGACACAGAATATCCGCTTATTGTACGTGGTAAGGACAAGAACTTAGAAGAATTGTCACTTGCTATCAACGACCATCTGCGCACCGATGGTAAGGACAAAAGCACTATTATCAGTACTGGCGATGAACTGTACGGCTCACTGAACTTTCACAATCAAGTGGGCATGACCGACTTCTGCATCAGCTACAAGGTGAAAGGAGAAGAGCAGACAAAGGAACTGAGGTTCATGACAGAGGTATTGAGCTATAAACTTGATTACCGATCAGACTTGAAAACGATTATCTCAGACATAGAGCATGAATATGCCATGCTGAGCACATCGTTTCTGAAGGACACCTATCTCAGTATGCGTCAAGGCACAGGCGATAACAATCCGTTGATATGGTGGCAGATATTCAAGTCGTGCTATGCCGACATCATGACAGCTGCTCGGCAAATCATAGACCGCCCCAAGCGGAGGTTGCGCTCAGTGGCTAAATACGAGAGAGCGGAGCGCATGGCGTTTATTCCAAGAGAACTGGAAAACGAATACCAGATGCACAAGGGCAATCCTGTACATCTATACCGTACTGAGGAACTGACGCTGAGCCACGACACCATAGAGAATCGCTTTTTGAAATATGCTATTCGGGAAATGACGCGCTGCTTTACTGTGGTGAAAGAACATATCATGACCGCTATGCACCTTGATGACCCGAAGCGCATAGACACTTCGCTCTGCAATATGGAGAATGAGCTGATGCAACTTTCAAATAATGCCTTCTTCCGAGGTGTAGGACAGTTCAAGGGCTTTACGCAAGATAACCTCGTTATGAAGCAAGCCCAAGGTTACAAAACCATTATGGAGAAATGGGTGGAACTGCAACAGGGCTACGAGTTGGAGGATGGTATGCGGAAACTGGAGGTGAAGGATATCTGCGACCTTTATGAGATATGGTGCTTCATTAAGGTGAAGAACATTGTGCAGGACGTGATGACGGAGTTGGGCAAGGAAGCCCAACCCAAGGTGAACGGCAGAGACATTAGAAAGCATACCTCAAAAAGGATTGGAATACTCGGACGAACCTGTTAACAAAGGTACATTCTACATTGCATCAGTAGATAGCCATGTGAATGCCGCCAAGGAACTAGTGCTGAATGGTCAAGGCGAAGTATTCTTCTCGGGTTATAAATCTATTCTTTCGGGCGTTGATTTTCAAAAATTAAAATACTTTGCCCCTGTTGATAACCATTTGGTAAAAGGATATTATCAAGTACTCTCGGTAGAAGCAATGGATATGAGTGAAGTACTGGTGAAAGAAAAGGCGGAGGCAAAAGGGCAAGCCAAGAACTATAAAGGTTATGACAAGCCAATCCGCATTTGCTTGAAGTTAGGCAAATACACTTTGCTGTCCACTCCTTTTGTCTACGGACTTGACAGTAACGCGTCCAAAGGTATTGCTATGACAAGGAAGGAGTTTAAGGAGTATTGTAAAAAGACAAAAGTTTTGGATAATCAATTCTAATATTGGATAATATAGCAATATAGAACCATTTATGGTGAGAAATAAAAGAAACAGACAAAAAGAAGATAAGAACGTGAGTTCGTGATAAGGATAACAGTAAATAAATAGGGTAAAACGAGGGAAAAAATTAGTCACATACCTAATGGTAAATTTTTCGGCATTTAAGGTAGATAGCAAAAAGAACGAAGTTCGTAAATTTGCAACATCCAAAGAGAACTCAGCAATTTTGTAAAAAGAGCATAGGCATGTATATTGAAAAAATAAAGTCACCAGCCGACTTAAAAGGTCTGAACATTGAAGCACTCAAAGTAGTGGCCAATGAAACACGTCAAGCAGTGTTAAACCGTGTAAGCAAACATGGTGGACACATTGGGCCTAACTTAGGTTTTGTTGAAGCCACCGTGGCTCTGCACTACGTGTTTAATGCGCCTAAAGATAAATTTGTGTTCGACGTGAGCCACCAGTGCTACCCTCACAAGGTTTTAACAGGACGCGCAGCTGGCTTTTTGGGCGACATCAATGACATGAATGCCATTAGCGGTTATTCATCACCTACGGAATGTCCTGAATACGATAACTTTGAGGTGGGACATACCTCTACCTCCATTAGTTTGGCCACAGGACTGCAGAAGGCTCGCGACATTAAGGGTACCGACGAAAACATTATTGCCATTATTGGCGATGGCTCACTTTCGGGTGGCGAAGCCTTTGAGGGACTTGACGAAGCTTCAGAATTAGGCACAGGCATTATCATTGTGGTCAACGACAACGAAATGTCTATTGCCGAGAATCATGGGGGCATTTACAAAAATCTACGTGCGCTGCGCGAGAGCCATGGCACCTGTGAGCACAACTGGTTCAAGGCTTGGGGCTTTGACTACAAATACTTGGAAGAGGGCAACGATGTTGAAAAACTGATTGAGGTGTTCAACAGCGTAAAGGACACTAAAAGACCGACCATTGTACACATTCACACCGAAAAGGGACATGGTTTTGCTCCTGCCGTGACTAACAAAGAGGCTTGGCACTATGGCGCTCCCTTTAACATAGCCGATGGTAGCAGAACCGTACAACCCACCACTGAGCAGTACGAGCAATTATTTGCAGATTGGATGTTACGCGAAATGAAAAACGACCCCACACTCATTGCGGTTACAGCAGGTACACCTTCAGCCGCTGGCTTCGGACCTGAAAAGCGCAAAGAGGCTGGTAAGCAACACATTGATATGGGCATTGCAGAAGAGCAAGCTGTGGGCATGATTTCGGGCATGGCTAAGGGCGGGCTACACCCCGTGTGGACTGTTTATAGCACCTTTATTCAACGCACCTATGACCAAATAGCTCAAGACCTTTGCATTAACAGCAATCCTGCCGTTATTAATGTTGTAGGGGGTGGTACTGCCTCTATGAACGACATTACGCACATCTGCCTTTTCGACATACCCATGCTTTGCAGCATTCCCAACCTCATTTATTTGGCGCCCACCAATTGTGAGGAATACTTTGCCATGCTACGTTGGGCCATTCAGCAAGATAGCAAACCTATTGCCTTGCGTATGCCCAGCAATGGTGTTCACCACACGCAGGAACCTGTTGATGCTGAATATGATTTCACCCCTAAGTACAAGGTTATGCACCAAGGCAGTAAGGTGGCTATTATAGCCGCTGGCTCGTTCTATCAAAAAGGTGAAAACGTAGTGCGCTTGTTAGCCGATAAGGGCATTGATGCCACGCTCATCAACCCCCGTTACCTGCAGGCTGTAGATGCCGATGCACTCGAAGCCTTAAAGGCCAATCACCAATTGGTAGTGACACTTGAAGATGGTTGCAAGGATGGTGGCTTTGGCGAACGTATTGCTGCTTATTATGCCACCTCTGACATGAAAGTACTTGTAGGAGGCGTAAAGAAAGACCTTTACGACCGTTATGACTTACACCAATTGTTGGCCGACAACCGTTTGCTTGATGAGCAAATTGTAGAGGATGTAATGCAACTCTTGGCATGAGACACGTTTGTTACAACTCAATACAAGACTTTTACGAACAATTTGGTTTCGCCCCCCTGGTGAGTGTAGGGATCTACACCACTAGATGGGTGAAATTGATTTTTTGTAGCGTACTCAACATCAATACTCCGTTAATTTTTTCTGAGAAATGTTTCATACAAAGTAAGACCAAGAAGGGGCTTCTATAAGGAGTAATGAAAATGATTGAGAATTAACTATAGATTCAAGATAGAAGTTCTCTTACAGACGGATTTATTATGAAAGTGCAAAAGAAAATCAATACAAGACCAAGAGAAAAACTCAAATTCTCAACACCTAAAGAGGAGTTTTTCAATTACCACTACAAATTCACTTTTCGTTTTATTGCATTCAACACCTTTTGCCGTTCGCTACGTGTCATGCCAATGCTCAATATCAGCAATAAGGTACCCACTTCACAAACTCCACAACTCACAACAAAACGTAGCCAACCATCTGCCATAACATTAGTTATCCATAAAGGTAATATAATAGCTAAAGCAGCCACCACTAACGAGGGTGCCACACCCCTTAAATAAAAAGCACGTAACGAAAAAGAAAAAGCACACCGAGCTAACCAAGGACGTAAACCTAAAGCTAATACATAACTTGCCATTTCAGCATAAACGCAAAAAGTTACAGGCTTATTGCACCATTTATAACCCACATATGACAACAAAGGAATGCATATAAACAACGAACTCATCACCAACACGTAACGTTTAATGCGTCCACTGGCCAAAATGCCATAAAGAGGGAGCGTCGACAAGGTTTCAACAAGTGCTGCTATCAGTATCAAGCGACAAAAGGTGGCAGCCAAAGGCGGAGGTGTTTTCAACCAAAGTGTTAGTACGAAGTCGGTTTCAATAATAATGGGTAATGCCAATAGCAATAACAAAAAGAAAGCATACTTTGTGCCCTTCACTATGAGTTGCTGCATGGCCTCATAATTCTGCACAGCATAATACTTTACCAATTGCGGATTCATGGCAAAGATAAAATTATTAATGAAGCCTGATACTGCCGAAAATACTGATACCCCTACCCCACGAGCTGCATTCACCGCTGTGCCAAAGAATAGGTTCAGCACTATGTTTACCCCTTCAGTACGCGCTGCTGTGGCAAAGTGAGTTGTGGTGTTCCACCCCGAAAAACTAAGCAATTCAACAAAGCGTTTCCTATTCCAAGTTCTCGACAAGTGGCACTCAGCAAACTGTTTGATACAATAGCAACGATAAAACACCAGCACCACCACATTCAAGCCAAAAACCAATAAGGCATAAGCTATCAGTTTGTCACAAGCTAACCACTGCAACAACACAACCACAAGCAATCGCAAGCTCTGTTCAGCTATGCTGGCATAGGCATAAACTCCCATTCGTTCATGAGCATTGAGAGCCGCTGTGTAGGGTATTTGGGTTACACTGAGCATGCAAGTAACTACCGACAATTGGTACACCCACATCACAGCCTGCATACGCCCCACAGGAAAAACCATTTTGTGCAACAAAAACCAAAGTCCCACCGTTTCAGCCAACACCAATATAAGCAAAGCCATCAGCAAATGTAACACAAAGGCCATGCTAAAGGTGGTGTGAAGCATTGTCGCATCACCACGCCCCATGTCAAACGACATAAAACGTTGTGTTGAAGCCGATAGGGCTGAATTAAGGAAGGAGAACATCACTACTACCCCACCCACCACATTGTAGGTGCCATAGTCATCAACGCCCAATACGCTCAACACCACTCGCGATGTGTAGAGCGACACCAGCATTGAAAAGGCCATGCGAAAGTAGAGCAACAAGGTGTTGCGAGCTATGCGTTTATTATTTTCAGCTATTGTGGTCATATAAGACTAAGTTGTATCTTAAGGAATGGTGAGTAGGTGTTCAATATTATTTTCACATTGAAAGCACACTCTCGGGCGCAGGATGTTTTCTTCATTCTCAGTCACATAGCCTGCTATACCCCCATTGGGTTCCCCCGTTATCGGGTGACAGAAACCTTCGAATGTAGGAAACATCTATATCCCGATAAGGCACTTTCAATGTAAAAATATTTTTGAACACCTACTTAAAAAAAATGTGTCCTCATGAATAGGCTGCATAATGCCCACTCATGAGGACACAAAGGTCGGGCGTGAGGCCGTTTTAATCAATAAAGCGGCGTGATAGTGCGCCAAACTCTTCAATACGACGGTCACGCAGGAAAGGCCACCAACGGCGCACATTTTCACTTCGCTTCATGTCAATGCTCACCACCACATTTTCCTCTTCATTAATGGGAGCACGATGCAACAACTCTCCTTGCGGACCTGCAACAAAGCTTGATCCCCAAAAGTCTATACCTCGGGTTTGTCCTGAGGGGTCGTCCTCATGCCCCGTGCGGTTAACAGCTATTACTGGCAAGCCATTAGCTACAGCATGACCACGCTGTACGGTAGTCCATGCTTCACGCTGTCGCTGTTGTTCCTCGGGGGTGTCGCTGCTTTCATAACCTATGGCAGTGGGGTAAATAAGCAATTCGGCACCTTGCAATGCCATCAATCGAGCTCCCTCTGGGTACCACTGGTCCCAACACACTTGTACACCCAAACGGCCTACTGAAGTGTCAATGGGGTGAAAGCCCAAATCGCCAGGTGTAAAGTAGAACTTTTCGTAATAAGCAGGGTCATCAGGAATGTGCATTTTACGATATTTACCTGCTATCGAACCATCCTTTTCAAACACGACGGCTGTGTTGTGATATAATCCCGCAGCACGACGCTCAAACAATGAAGTAACCAACACAATGCCATGCTCACGTGCCAACTGTCCATAGAAATCGGTTGAAGGGCCTGGTATGGGTTCTGCCAAATCAAAGTTATCCGTGTTCTCTACCTGACAAAAGTAGAGCGAATTATGTAGTTCCTGCAGCACCACAAGTTGTGCGCCTTGGGCAGCCACAGTAGCAATGGTGGCAGCTAACTTTTGCTTGTTAGCCTCCACATCGACACTACACGTTTGCTGCACAATGCCCACTTTGAGTGTTTCGTTCATAATGCGCTATTTTTTTTATTTATCCGATGCCTGTGCTTGTACCACCGTAATGGTGTCAGTTATTCCATTCGATGTGAGTAACACCTTGCCACGGCGAGCCTCCTTCGTTTTGTTCTCAGCCACCACCAGTTCAACATTTTGCAACTTATTCTTCTCATAGGTAGCAGTTTCGTCCAACTGACCGCTGAACACCGAAATCCAATCGCAAGCAGACTTCAGCGTAGCGCCATCAGCATAAACCGTAAAGGTAACCTTAGGATTGGCTCCTGAACTTGTTTTACCGCTCGACTCAACATAAGTGCGAAACATGGCATAGGTTTTATCACCTGCCTTAGCAGGTTCATATGAGGGAGTGCTAATGTTGAGATAAGGTAGCTGAATGAATTGCGACACAGCACTACCCACCTTTTCAAATCCACTGGTAGCATAGAGCAAAGCACCGCGTTGTTTACCCGTGGTGTTAGGGGTGCAAGTAAAGTCAATGCGTGGCCACGTTTTATAGCCCGTCACTGGAAGCTTTTCTGAGAAAGGAGCATTCTGCCCTTTATACGTTGCCTTAATCCAGCTCTCACCTTCAAGTCTGAAGCTCCAATCATCGGTGGTGTAAATCATTACCGAGTCGGCAGTTTGGTCTGCATAGGCTAACACATATTGCTTTGAAAAACCAATAGAATGATTTTCGTAAGACGAGTCGCCGCATGAGGCGAGCGATAAGGACAAGGCCACAGCCGTCAGGCCACAAGTGATGATGTTTTTAAGTTTCATGATGTGTTGTGTATTAATTCTACTAAGCAGGTGTTCAAAATATACCTACTTACTTATTCATTACATTTTTTCGAAAATAGCGAACAGAGGGACAAGTTAACGAGTTACCCTATTAACCTGCTAACCAAAAGCCCCCGTCAACCTGTTAACCCGTTAACCCGTCAACCTGTTAACCCATTAACCCGTCAACCTGTTAACCCGTCAACCTGTTAACCCGTTAACCTGTTAATCTGTTAATCCGTCAACCCGTTAACCCGTTAACCCGTCAACCTGTTAACCCGTCAACCTGTTAACCCGTTAACCCGTCAACCCGTTAACCCGTCAACTAAATTACCCGTTAACCTGTTAACCCGTTAACTAAATTACCCGTTAACCCGTCAACCCGTTAACCCGTCAACTAAATTACCCGTTAACCATAGCATTTACTTAGTACCATTCCACATTGGTTGAGTAAGCACTACGTTTTTCCCATTTCAAGGCATCGGCCAACTCTGAGGCGCGAGCTCTGAAGGTGAAGTTAAATGATGAGTAAGGCTTTAGCACCACTGAGGCCGACATTTCAAAGCAATGGAGGTCACGCGAGAGCGACATAGTGGTCATTGACACCTTATGCATTTCAAAGTCATAACCCGATGAGAACGTTATGTTCCACCCATCAGATATGCGCACATAGCCCGAAGCATTCAGCGTTTGTGTAAACGAGTAGGGATAACGCATGCTGCGCACATTAATTTGCTTTGTGCGATCCTCGGCCATAGTAATGCCGTATGAAAAGGTAAGCGACCAAGGTATGCTAAAGGTCAAATAACCATCTTTGTCCACCTTAGCCTTTTCTTTGGTTTTAGCTCCCCCCTTACGCGCAGCTTTTAGGTCAGGGTCAATGTTGGCATCCTCTACGTCTGTATCATCGTCATCAGTTGACGATGATGTTTTTTCAGTTTTCGAAGCCTTGCCACGCCCATGCAGAAAGTCCATCCACTTGCTCCAAGTTTGGTTATTGAAAGTGTACGAAAGGTTCTGCGACATACCCTGAAAACGTCCAAAGCGGCCGTAGCTCCACTCTGTGCGGTCAGATGTCACCACTTGTCCGCTTTCATTAAACTTGTAGGCATAAGTGGCAAACACCGCTGCCATTGAGAAGGTTTTATTCTTGCCCAACTTCAGTCGCAAGCGCGTGCTCAAGTTGCTCCAAGGTTGCTTTTTGGCAGCCATGTTATAAGAGAGCGAAGCCGAAAGTTCATCAATGAGCGATATTTTTTTAAACCCAGTAGAGTCGCGGTCTGACTTCACCTTCATTTCGAGGTTATTTGACACCGACATCGAAACAAGTCCCTGCTTCGTACCCGAAGGGTAGCTATAAATGCCACTTGAGTAAGGTGAGTAGCTCACACTCTGCACATTGCCATTGGCATCAATGCGGTCATAATGCTTTACGTAGCCATAACGTGAGGTAGTGAAGTCAGGAGCATAACTAAAGGTTACCGAGGGTTTGAACACGTGGCGTATGGCTTGTATTTTTTTACCACCCAAAAATTTGAGTGGCTTGTAGAAGCCATAAAGTGTTGTATTGGCCGTTACGCCCACATTCCAGTCATAAAGGTTGTAAAAGCCATACGTAGTGTCGCATAGTTCTTGCTGCAAAGCCCTATCCCATGAGCGATTTATGCGCGAGGCATACATAATGTCGCGAAATGAAAAACTGGGCGACACATTAATGTACTTAAACAGTTGAAAGGTAGCATCAATAGGAATGCGGTGTTGCATACCATTGCGCCAGTCCTTCACCAAGTTCGACTTCAACAATTTATCCTCTTTGGTGGTAATAGAATTCGACATCTGTCCCGTGTACGACAGCGAAATCTTTTCATACCACCTTTCCTTGCCCGCCTGATGCTTGCGGCGGAAGGGATAAAAGCGCGCCAACGACACACTCACATCGGGCAATGTCATGGCTATGGTTGAATCGCGCATATTCTGCGTCAAGTTAGCCGATGCAGCTATGCTCAAGCCAATGTTAGTAAAATTATGGCTAAAACTTACCGAACTGGCACGTGTGCTCTGCGTGTATGACAAGGGGTTGTAACGGCTATCCAAGTTTTTGCGTTCATAATTTTCAGAGGCAAAGTTTACGCGAGCTGAAAAACTGGTGTTAGGTGCCGCCTTTGAGTCTTTCGTGTGCGTCCATTGCAGTTTCAAACTCTTTGTCACCTGGTAGTCGGGCATATTTTTTTCGCCATCAACCGTGCGCAAATAGCTAAAGTAAAGGTTGCCACGATAGCGGTAGCGCTTGTTATAGTTAGTTTCAGCACTCAAGCCCCATGAACCTTTGGTGTAAATTTCGCCCAACACCTTAAGGTCTATATAGTCATTAATGGCCCAATAGTAACCACCATTGCGCAAGTAAAAGCCTCGCGCTGTTTCATCGCCATAGGTAGGCATAACAAAGCCCGACGAGTACTTTTTATTAAACGGGAAGAAGCCGTATGGTATAGCCAATGGCAAAGGCACATCCTCCACCACCAGGTGAGCTGGTCCAAACACAGTTTCCTTGCCTGGACGCACCTTGGCACGCGACAAAGCTAAATAAAAGTGGGGGTGCTTGGCATCACACGTCGTGTAACGAGCATGTTCCAAGTAAAGAGTACCATCGGCAGCACGCTTCGACTTTTCGCTCACCATGAATCCATCTCCCTGTTTTGTGGCAACGTTCTGTATAAAACCCTTTTTGGTTTTAAAGTTAAAAGCCATGCGCTCACTATTGTACTCATCGTTACCCTGTCTGTAAACGGGTTTACCATCAAGTCCACCTTCAGCCGTTGAGTCACGACGCGCCTCAGCATGCACCATGCTTGAGTCCATGTTCATTGAAATTTTAGCTGCGGTGAGCTGCATGTTTTGGTAATTCACCTGTGCCTTGCCATACAAAAAGGCCAATCCCGTAGCCGCATCATACACCATAGAGTCAGAGGCTTGATACTCTACGGGCGAGTCAATGCCAGGTTTTGCCTTTATGGTGTCAGTCTTTACCGAGTCGCGCTTTACCGAGTCAGTAGCTGTAGCAAGTGTGTCCTTGGGCAAACGCGGCTGTGCCACACGAGGTTGGCTACGAGAGCTATCGGCAACGTTGCATGCTGCAATAGCCGGTGCTGCACTTGCGTGCGACATCGGCATACTATGTTGGCCGGCCACAACACAGAGTGTGGTCAGCATGGTGAGCAGAATGAGTGAAAAAAATCTCATGTGCGTAATAACAAGTGGAACTATTAGGGCAAATGCTAACCCAGTTTTTCGGGTTCAAAACGTTTTACCCAAGTCCAAAATATGTCAACCCCATCGAGTCCAAACTTTTCAAGACTCTTGGCCGTGTCTTCAACAGAGCGTACACGTTCAGGGTGGCTTTTTGAATAAAATTTATCAGCATAGCAAATCACCTGCTCTTCAAGCGTTTGTGGGCGATAATCGCCTGGTGGCAAGGGCAGCTGTCGTTGGGCTATCACCTCAGGTGTAAGCCCTGTTCCTGTGTGGCGTTCACACACGCGAGCCACCTGTTCAAGCCCCTCTTGGCGCATCAACTGTGCACCCAAGTAGCCATGCATAAGGTAGGGAGCTTTGCCATGGCAATGTATGGCTGGGGCATCGGTTAAAAAGATGCCTATATCGTGCAGCATGGCAGCCTGTTCAACAAAGGCAGCGTCAAGCTGCAATTCGGGGTGATGTTGCACTATCGACAAGGCACGTTGTGTTACCTGCTGACTATGGTGTATGAGCAGTTGGCGCAGCGGTTCGTTGTCGGCATAATACTTATTTATGATGTCCAATGCTTTCATTGCTTGCAATTTGGCTGCAAAGTTAGAAAATATTTGACGAGTTTGTTCGGCATAACTCACAAACTTTGTTTATTTGGTCAAAACCATTTGCAAAGCACTACTTAACTTAGTAGGTGTTGGCGGAATTCTTGGTTAACGGGGTAACGAGTTAACGGGTTGACGGGTTAACAAGTAAGTATGTTATACACCACTTATTATGTTAAAGTCAGAATGGTAAGAAGCTAAAAAACTTGGCAAACTTACCTGTCAACCCGTTAACCCATTAACCCATTAACCAAGAATTCCGCCAACGGGTATAAATATGTTCAAAATATGAACATTATAGCCTCACAACCTTAAAACTCAGAACAAACATTACGACCTCAAAACTTCCTACTTACTTTATTAGGGTTTTGGCTTTTCAGTCCGCCCATGCTAAACTGGGAATTAAGATGAGAACCCCTAATCACATGCCCACGAGATAAAGGAACTTTCTTTAGAGACAAATTCAGTATGACAGCCCAAACAAAATAACTAAATTTGCAGTTGAATAATTAAAAAATAAGTGTCGAGGAGCTCCTTCATACTTGGGCTACGCCTTACACATATACACATATTTTCTTCTATGACAAAACATACCGCACACACTTTGCTCCTTGCCTTAACTGTTTGCAGCCCTTCAATGGCACAAGTAAAGGTAAGCCAAACGCAACAAACCATTACTATTGAAAATGAATACCTATCGCGCAGTTTCAACATTGCTAATGGGCACCTTAAACCTGGAGTGCTTGTTAACAAACGTGCTGCCAACACTACCTTTACCCCTGGAGCAGGAAGCGAGGAGTTTGCCTTAAATCCACAAAGCCGAAACCACTCCCCCATTAATCGTAAAGGATGGAAAGCTGAAGCCGACTCTTGGTGTAACGAATCAGTCACTGTGGGCAATCCTCAGTTAGCCATTGATGGCGACAATGGGTCAATGTGGCACACTTGGTACGCTACTCCTCATGAGGGCGGCCACAAAAGCAGCAACGAGACTCTACCCCATAGCCTCATCATTTCATTAGGCAAACCAACGGCCTTTCGCGCCTTTGGCTACTTGCCACGCAGTGGCGCTTATGGAGCATTGTCAAATGGCAACATCAAAGGGTACGAATTCTACATTTCGAATGATAAGAAGAAATGGACGCTTGTCAAGAAAGGCGAAATGATGTATAACACGGTACAAACGCTGTGGGTTCCGCTCGACAAGGTTTACAAGGCACAATACGTTAAACTCGTCGAGACCTCCTCTACCAACGGAGGCACCTTTGGCGCCTGTGCTGAATTTTACCTCACTATGGACCACGTAAAGGCTACCACAACACCTGCTATGGGACTACAAGCCTCAGCCATGCACCTTAATGGTGTGCGCATCGACCCCATTGACGGGGGCAAACGTGTTGTGTTTGACCTTGCTCCCACCCCCTATACCAACCCCATTGACGGGGTAACGTCGACTTGGGACATTGACATGGTTGTTGAAATGAAAGACCACGACCACTTTATGCGCAAGTATCTGCTTATCAAAGCAGGTGATGAAGCGACACAAACATTGCCCATTGACTACATTGAAATGGAAAACTTGGGAACTCAACAAGTGGACGTAGCTCATAAATGGACACGCCAACAAGCTGCAGGTGGCGAAGGGGGTATGTCGGCCTATACCATCACGCTGGGACAGCCTGTTTATGTTGACGGACTTTTCTTTGGTTCAGAATTTCCACAAGCTGAAAACGAAATTGACGCACAAGGCATGTACCACACACGCTACTACAGTGGCAAGTCGCTACGCACGCTCGGCGTTAATGAGCAACGACTGAACGACAACGGCCAATTTCGCACATGGAGCAATGTGATAGGTGCCACGCGCTCAACACATGACGCTAACGTTATTCGCACCGATTTCTTTCAATACATCAACTCCATTGCTCGCCCCATCAAGGCACGTATGCAGTACAATTCGTGGTATGACTGGATGATGAACATTACCGAAGAGCGCATCAACTCATCGTTCGAAAAGATGGAACGCGGCTTCACACAACATGGACTTCGCCCCATGGACTCATATGTGGTGGACGATGGATGGAACAATTATAGCCAAGTGGGAACTCCCGAATCGGGCGACACACCTAACCAATCGGGCTTTTGGGAGTTTAATTCAAAATTTCCTAACGGCCTAAAGGGTGCCAGCGACATTGCTCATCGTTATGGCTCAGGTTTTGGCATATGGTTAGGCCCACGCGGTGGATACAACTTTAATCAGCAATGGGGCAAGCTACTTGAACAAAATGGCAATGGCACTTACAGCACCACTACCTATGATGCTGTGACGGGCGACTCGGTGTATGTGGCCCAACTACGCAACTTCTTTATTAAGCAACAGCGTGACTATGGTGTGAATTATTGGAAACTGGATGGCTTTGCCACACAGCAACCCCAAGCCTCAACCAATGGCCGTTACATAACGGGAGGCAAAAATGGCAATTATTATTTCACAGAGCATTGGGAACGATGGTATAACAACCTATCGGCCATGTATGCAGATGCTGATAAGCGCCAACAAGACTTATGGATAAACCTGACATGCTACGTTAATCCTTCGCCATGGATTCTGCAATGGTGCAACTCGGTGTGGATTCAAAACTCACGCGACATGTGGCATGAGGTAGTTGATGGCCGTGACCGTGAGCTTGACCAACAACTCTCTTACCGCGATGATCGCTACTACGTGTTTATCAATAAGCAGCAACTACAGTTTCCGCAGGCACACATTTTTAACCATGACCCTGTTTATGGCAAAACAGGTGGCGTAGCTCCTCAAGCCATGACCGATGCCGAATTCCGTGCTTACCTATATATGATGGCTACTCGCGGCACGGCCTTTTGGGAGATGCTTTATAGCTATAACCTCATGGACGAAGGCAACAAATGGCTCATCAATGCTGAAGCTCTTTCGTTTATTGACCGCAACTATGAAACGCTGCGCAACTCTATTTACTTTGGCAACTCGCCTCTATCGGGCAACATTTATGGTTACTCATGTTGGCAACACAATGCAAATCTCAACCACACGGAGGGATTTGTGTCTATGCGTAACCCATCTAACCACCCACAAACTTACACCTATACGCTTGACAAAACGGTGGGTGTACCTGAGCAAGCTCAACAGTTGCAAGCCAGTTTGGTAATGGAGTATACGGGACATCCCAATCAAGCCACGGCCGATGTCATTCCCTATACTCGCATTAGCCAAACCACTCCTTACAACTATGGTTCAAAGCTGTCGCTAACACTTCAGCCAGGCGAGATAGTTTTGCTTCACTTTGCGGCAAAGGACACCACAGCGGCAGCTCCACTTGTAGCACGCGCTGTTGAGCAAGGCAAGGTTAGCTTAACGCTCAGCAAGCCCGTTGTAGCACAGCCTGCTAACTTTGAACTTTTAGCCAATGGCAAACGTGTAGCTCAAGCTACAGCCGTAACAACCGATGCCGACTACCGCACCTTACACTTAAGTTTTCATAAGCCGCTTAGTCCCACAAAGCAGTATGCCATACGCATTAATGGCTTAACCGATTGGCAAGGCAACTGCACCCAGGGCACTTCGCCCGCCTTTTACTATGCCCCCGATAGCATACTGGTGCATTTAAGTCAGCCCCTTGACTTGCATGAGCAAGTGCCTTTGTCGCCTCATAAATCATTTCAAGGTAAAGGAGATTTTGCCATCGACTTCACGCTTGCCACCACCGAAGCTGACGCTATGGTGGCTCAGCAAGCAGGAGCCTACCATGTTAGTTTGCAACAAGGTCACATTCGCTTTAGTGTTGGACACGTAACTTACACCACCACAGCCACCATAAACGATGGTAAGGCTCACCACATAGTATGTTGTCGTGAGCGCAATGGCATGGTGAAGGTGTATGTTGATGGTCAATTGCAAGGCACTGCCTACGACAAGCAGTACATTTGCGAAGCATTGCCAGCAGGTTCTATTTTATTGGGTCAATCAGGCAAGCACATTAGCATTCATTCATTTGCATTACGCGAGGGAGCTATGTAGCCTGTTCTTAAGGGGTGTACCTTTGTTTATAGTTACTGAGGTTACGCGTTGGCGGAATTAGTAAACAAGTTGACAAGTTAACGGGTTAACAGGTAAG
>URDV01000004.1 GCA_900546605.1 uncultured Prevotella sp. | reverse complement strand
GCTCTTCCGATCTGTATTTGGAGCAAAAAGAATTGAAATGTTTGAGGAGGAGTAAATTGCATAGCAAATTCTATCTCAACATCGCGCCCCATTTCATTTTTGCCCAATTGCAAAAGTTGGTGCACCACCTTGCCCAATGGTAGTTGTGGCATATGGAGCAAGTTTTGAAAACTAATGAGCACACGCCCCATATCGGGTTGGCTGCCTGGCATGATGCGATTGTTTTGCCAATCATAAGTGGAGCAAACGTAGGGGAGTGTGGCATCCGTTTGTAATGAAACGTTTCGTATGTCAACTTGTTGCAAGTTATAGCCCTCGTCGTGGGTGATGGGTTGCGTGTTGTGCTGTAAGTTGATGGCCCAAAAGTTATGTTGTGCGTTGCTAAGTGCCGTTTGCGTGTTGGTCCATTGCACGGCATGCTGTTGGCGCAAGGGCGATAGCCTTAACGACTTTCCTCCTTCAACAATTTGCTTGCCTAAACCCATTGCTATGTTCATTACTCCATCTTCAGGTTGCTCGCCCTCAGAGGGATAAAAATTGAGAGAGCGTGCCACACCTGAAAGGGTGGGGTAAAACAAGTGACCATGGGTTTGTCCCACCACCTCTTGCAACACAATGGCCATCTTTTCTTGATCAATCAAGTTCTGGGTCGTAGCCAAGTAATTTTTGCTCTCGGCATAAAAAACAGAGGCATACACCGCCTTTATGGCTGCACAAATGTTGTGTAGCATGAGTGCCTTATTGTTGTTGTGTGGCACCATGTAGGTGGCATACACGCCTGCAAAGGGTTGAAAGTGTGAGTCCTCTAACAAACTTGATGAGCGCACAGCTATAGGGTGATGAGTGGCTTGAAGCAAGGTTTGTAAATCGTCAATCACGCTGTCGGGCAATTGGGCTTGTTCAAAGGCTTCTAAAATGGTAGCATCGCTTATGGTGCTGTTTAAGGCTATGTGGTAAAGGTGGTTCTGCTGCATAAAATCGTCAAATACATCGGTACATATCACCACGGTTTTGGGTATATCTACCTTCAACGACGATTCTGTTGACTCATGTAGTAAATAAGGTTTGATAAAGGTGTTCATAAAAGCCAGTCCACGTCCTTTTCCACCTAATGACCCTTTGCCTATGCGCGTAAAGTTATTGTAATGGTCGTAGCTGTCTTTATGAAAAGTGGCCACTACACCCGCGTGTTTCATGACGCGATAGCGGTCAATGAGTTGACTAATAAAGGTCCTGGCCTCGTTCATGTCCTTGTATTGGCTTGCATCATGGTGGCGCAGCACCTCGGCCAATGGGAATAGGGCGCGTGAGTATAAAAAACGCGAGATGTGGTTACAAACTAAGTGGTGGCGTAACACAGGGTCGGGTATAAGGTGAAGGTTTTGCTGCAGGTCCTTCAGATTGCGTATGCGGCCTATCTCATTGCCCGTTTCGGAGTCGGTTATCACAAAGTCGCCAAAGCCCAAGTCTCTCATAACGCAATGGTGAAGCTCGTTGGCATAGTTCTTCGCGTGTTTTTGAACAAAGGTGACGTTCAGCTGTTGTGCATATATTTGGTTGCTAAGTTCGGATGATTGCATGATGATAGGCACATGCTTGTTGTGTGCGCGAATCCACTCTACTAACTGTACCCCAGCGAGTGGGTCTTTGCGCCCTTCACGTGGAAAACTGAAATCGGTGATTATGCCCAACAGATTGTCGGCATAAGTGTGGCAGAGCCGAACGGCCTCTTCATAGTTGCGTGCCAAGAGCACTTTGGGGCGCCCGCGCATGCGCAACATTTTTAGGTGGTCGTTAAGTGCTTCATTGGCAAACTCCTTGCTCTGCTCTAAAATGGTGTGATAAAGCAAGGGTAGGGCTGATGAATAAAAACGCACAGAGTCTTCCACCAACACGATAGCTTGCACACCCACTTGTGTCACATCGTGAGGGGCATTCATGCTATCCTCAATGAGTTTGATAATAGATAACAGCAACTCGGCATTTCCTAACCACGCAAACACATATTCTATATTTTTTAGTTCGGTTTGCAACATGCGTTTGCTCATCTCTTTCGAAAAGGGGGTAAGCACCACAATGGGGGTTTGAGGATGCTGCCCTTTTACCTGGTGGGCTGCGCAAAACAAATCGTCGTTGGCCAAGTTGGGCATAATTACAACTAACTCAAAGTGACGCTCGTTCATCAGTTTTAAGGCTTCATGGCTGGTGGTGACACGTGTAAAGCGGGGCGGATAGCGTAGGTTGAGCGATGTGTACTCATTAAATATCTCTTCGTCTACTCGGCCATCGTTTTCGAGCATAAAGGCATCGTAAGGGGTGGCTATGAGTAGTACGTTATAAATGCGCTTGTTCATGAGCGAGGCAAAGGGGGTGTCGCGCATCATGGGGAGCGTGTAGTGGGGGAGTGGGGTTTTCATGGTAGGAAAAAATAATAAGGGGCGGATGATGTTTCTTTATGAACATCCTCCGCCCTTAAATGTTTTATTCGTTT
The DNA here is from genome assembly GCA_900546605.1 of uncultured Prevotella sp. GTDB lineage: Bacteria > Bacteroidota > Bacteroidia > Bacteroidales > Bacteroidaceae > Alloprevotella. The sequence continues at coordinate 22,382 of URDV01000004.1, read as the reverse complement.
ACTACAATCTTTTTGGTGGCTACGGCCGTAAAACCATAGAGCCCGCGTGAGGAGTAGTTAACCTTGCCAGAGCCATCGGCCCAATAAGTAGCGTTGTTGGCAGCTCCGCTGTTAGTCCAAATGGTGGTGTGGCCTGAGGCATCATATTTGCCTGTAAACGTAAGGGTGTAGGTGCCAGGCGTGTTAATGAGTAGAGTGTCGGTGGGAGCATCGGGCGTGTTGTCGTAGAAAACAACCGTAGTGTACTTTTGTGAATTGCCTTCAACCTCAGGGCTTAGGTTCCATGCATAAGTGCCTTTGTAGAGTAATTGGCCTTTTTGACTTTGTTCAAGCGCAACTACAAATTTTTTGCCAGCATGCAGGGTGTTGCTTCCCGTCTCAAGTTCAGTAGCCACCATATTGGTAAAGGTGGGGGGAAGCGAGTTATACTTGCTATTGTGCTCGTTGTCGTCAGAGCAGCTAACTAAGCCTATTGTGAGTAGCGAACACGCCAAGGTGCATCGCGAGAGTATATGCTTCATTGTTTTTATGTTTCAAAAGAGAAATGATTAAGTATTTTGAGATAGTAAACTTGTCAACTCGTTAACCTGTCAACCCGTCAACCCGTTAACTTGTTAACCCGTCAACCCGTTAACCCGTTAACCTGTCAACTAACTTACCCGTTAACCCGTTAACCTGTCAACTAACTTACCCGTTAACCCGTTAACCTGTTAACCTGTTAACTACTAAATGAGTTCGCCATCACCCTGGCGCAGTATTTCAAAGTCATCGTCGTGGCAGTCTACAATGGTCGACTCGCCCAGTTGCCCCATGCCACCATCAATCACCAAATCAACTTGTGCACCAAATGTTTCGTTAATCAGTTCAGGGTCTGTGCGGTAGGCATCGTCGTCATAGCCTTCGGTAGGCAATGAGGCTGTCATGATGGGAGCATCTAATTCATGCAAAATGTCGCGCACAATGGGGGCATCAGGCATACGGATGCCTATTTCGCCCGACTTGCGTGTACGGAATATTTTGGGCAACTTGTTCTTGCCAGGAATGATAAAGGTAAAGGGACCAGGCAAATTGCGTTTCATCACCTTATATATAGGTGTAGAAATGCGTGCATAGTCGCTTATGGCGCTCATGTCGTAGCAGATGACCGATAGCGGGTGTGTGGCAGGATTGATGTTGCGTATGCGACAAATGCGCTCTATAGCTCTCTCTTTCATGGCATGACACCCTAAAGCATAGGTGGTGCCTGTGGGAAATATAATGACCCCACCATCGCGTAGGATGGATACAACCTGGGCGATGCGTTCGGGTGGGTTGTTTTTGTCGTAAAGCTTCAACATAATGCGTAGAGTAATAAAGTTTGCTTCAGCGTATGCCGATTTAAAAGGTCTTCAACTTTTGGTAAAGTCGTTGCACGGGTAGTCCTACTACATTAAAGTAGCTACCTTTAATCTCCTCAACGGCTACGATGCCAATCCACTCTTGAATGCCATAGGCTCCAGCCTTATCAAAGGGCAAGTAGTTGTCAACATAAAAGTCGATTTCCTCATCTGTAATTTCGGCAAACTTTACTTGGCTTGTTACACCAAAGTTTTCGATGCGATCGGCTGTTAATATGGTAACACCTGTTATCACTTTGTGCGTTTTGCCTGACAGCTTGTGCAACATTTCTTTGGCTTGTTCTGGCGTTTTGGGCTTTCCCATAACTTGGCCTTCAACATACACAATGGTGTCTGCTGTAATGAGCAACTCGTCGGGAGCCATTGATGAACGGTAAGCTTGTGCTTTGTTGCGTGAAATGTAGCACACAATGTCCTCGCCACGTAAGGTATCGGGGTAGCTCTCATCTATGCCAAAGAGAGTGCGAACTTTAAAGTTGATTCCCATGCGTTGGAGCAGCTCCTTACGTCGTGGGGAATTGCTGGCTAAAACGATGTTGTACTTTTTTAAATTGTCAAGCATGGCGTTTATATTATTAGTTTGAAGTTATTTTTATGTTGTTAATTACCATCCAAATGCTTTAGCACTTGTCATCCAATGTCCTTGTGCTCGCAACACTTGTTCTATAACGTCGCGCACACAACCGCGTCCGCCATCGTACGGACTAATATAGCGAGCTATGGCTTTGATGTCGGCTGCGGCATCGGCTGGACAACAGGGCAGGCCACAACGCTGCATTACCTCATAATCGGGTATATCGTCGCCCATGTATAGCACTTCGTCGTGTTGCAAACTTTTGCTTGCTAACCACTCTTCGTACTTTTTGATTTTAACGGACGTACCCATAAATATGTTTTGAATGCCTAATCCTTCATAGCGAGTGCGCACCGATGGACTTTTACCGCCTGTTATGATGGCTACCTCTAAACCGCATTTTACGGCTAATTGTAGGGCATATCCGTCTTTAATGTTGGCTGTGCGACAAGGTTGTCCACCTTCAAGCAGCAACACGTTGTTGGTGCTTAGTACACCATCAACATCGAAGGCCAAAGCGCGTATTTTTTTTAAGTCGTAATGAATCATTCGGAAGAAAAATTAATTGTGGGGTAGCAATATGAATTATACAAAAATAGGCTTATTCAGTGGTAGCCTCATCTTGCGTTGGCTGTTGAGCAAACTGATGAATACTATTACTCATGAGTTGATAGATTCGCTGCAACTCGGGTTCATTGCTAAGTGATTGTAGTTGCTCGTTCATGACCTTCACGTCCCAACGTCGAGCTGGCCCTGTTTGTGCCTGTTGTGGCTGCATGTGGCGCAATTTGTGCGCGGTTTCATCAATAATGGGCTGCAAGCATTGTGGGTCGATGCCTTGCTGGCTCAATAGGTGGTATGCCAAGGTGCAGCAATGGTTGGTAAAGTTGTTGGCAAACACGGCTGCCAAATGCAAATGCTTGCGTTGGGCTGACGTCATGCGCGTTACGTGAGTTGATAAGGCTCGTGCTAATAGCTCTGTTTGCCTATATGCCTCATTGTTGCACCCTTCAATAAAAAGGGGTAGCGAATGAAAGTGAATGTTTGCCTCTTTGCTAAAGGTCATGAGCGGATAGAGCACAGCTGTAAGCCGATTGTGTGGCAATACATCAAGTGGCAGTGTTCCAGCCGTGTGTACCCATAGGCCTTGTGTGGCTTGAGGGTTGTGGGTGAGCATTTGAGCTACATGGTGCAACACATCGTCTTTTAATGCAAACAAGTAGACATCGGCAACGGGCAGTTGCATAAGGTCGTTTGTAGCCAAGGTTACATGTGTGGCTTGTGCTAAGGCTTGTGCGTGTGATAGCGTGCGGCTGTATATGGCTATTATGTTGTAAGCTGTACCACTTAATGCCTTAGCCATGTGGGTGGCAACGTTGCCTGCTCCTATGATGCATACGTTCATATTGCTGGGGGTGAATGTTAGCTCTTAGCTTGCACATTTGTATGTGTTGAAGTGTGGATAAGCACTTTCCATTTTTACAAAAATACTATGTTTGTTTTACTTGTGCAAGGTTGTGCTATGTTTTTGTTGTTAACTTTTTGTGTTTAGGCTTTTTCGCTTCAAGTATTCCTCGTAGGTACGTTTCCAGCGTTTGTGTGTCCAAAGCCATATAGCGGGATGCGCTTGTATGCTTTTTTCGAGCAAGGCAAAGTACTGATCGGTTACTTCATAGTCAGGATAATTTTTGATATTATCGGTAAGCAAACTGATATGGCAGCAATAGTGGCCACGGCTAATACGTTCCATGTGTCCATAATAAATGAGTGCGTCAACGCGTTTGCCTAATTGCTCTGTGCCTATAAATACGGGCGTGTTGTGATGCAAAAAGTCTGTCCAATGATGAATGCTGTTCCATTTAGGCCCTTGGTCGGCTATAAAACCGATGATGGTGGGATGCTCTTTATGACGTGCATGAATGACATAGCGCAAGGTTTCCTTCATGGCAATGTTGACTCCGCCAAACTGACTCCGCATATTCAAGAACAAGCGGTCGAATGCTTTGCTGCGTAGAGGGTGGTAAATTTGTGCTGCTGTGGCAAGTGGATTGAAGTCATGAATGTGGAGTGCAAGTGAAGCTACCCATTCCCAGTTGCCATAGTGAGCTAAATAGATGAATGCGAACTTTTTGTTTTGTTGGCTAACTTTGTTCATCATGTCCTCAACTCCTGTAAACTCCATGCGCTTTCTTATTTCTGCTTCGCTCATGCTGCGCAATTTAATGGTTTCAACCACATAGTCGGCAAAGAAATGATAGAACTCGCGCTCTATTCGTTTTAGTTCAGCGGTCGTTTTGTCAGGGAATGCGCTCTGCAGGTTGCTTTCAACCACCTTGCGACGATATTTTATGAGGTGGAAGGCCAATATGTAGAGTAAATCGGATAGCCAATAAAGTCCCTTCATAGGAATTTTAGAAAGCATCCAAACAAGGGTGTCAATAAGGTGATACATAATGAGTTTTTGCTTGGGGTTTGTATGTGCTTATGAGGTGAGAACCTTTCGCTTCTTTAGTCTTTAAAGTAGGTTGGCAACTATGAAGTCGTCTTAACTTTTATGAAGTTCAAGATTTGCCTTTATTTTTGAAGCGATTTTTGGCATTGAAGAGGGAGTGTAGCGAGCTACACGACCGATGAGATGTCAAAAAGCGGTCAAAAAGAAAGGTAAAGATGGAATTTAGAAGATATAAAAGTTTAAATATAATCTTCGTCAGAAAAGTTTAGACGACTTCATAATTCCATAACAAGCGTGGGGGTGCGGCGGGGCAAAACTTCTAATAGAAAGTCGCGGTTGTCGCCCTCCAGCACAAAGCCCGATTGTGTGAGTACGTCAGCACATTTTTCGTAAGCTACTGACGGACGATTATTTTCAGCACTTAGGTGGCATAGCCAAATGCGCTCTATGCGTTCGCGGTCAATGTGTTGTGCTAAAAAGGTTGCTGTCTCGGCATTACTTATGTGGCCATTGCCTCCACTAATGCGGTTTTGTAGTCGTAAGGGGTAATGTCCAGCTCGTAGCATGGCTGCGTCATAGTTTGACTCTATAACCAGGTGGGTGGCTTGGTGAATGATGGCTGGCATTTCATCGGTAAAGTGTCCAACATCGGTAAGCAGCACAAAACATTTGTTGTTGGGGGTGCGAATGATGTAGCCATTATTGTCGGCACTATCATGTGGCACACCAAACGATGTGATGGTAAAGGGACCTAACTCAAAAGGCTCTGCTCGCTTAATGCAATGTTGTAAGTCGAGAGGTATCTTTTTTGATACAAAATGGTTGTGCATGATGGAGTCGTGTACCAACTGCGATGTGTAAACGGGTATGCGAAAATCGCGCGATAATGCTCCTACAGCCTTCACATGGTCAGTGTGGTCGTGGGTTATCAGTATAGCCTTGATTTGCGCAATGGCCTGTCCATAGTCTGAAAAGAGCTTCTTAAAATTGCGAATGCTTAGCCCTAAGTCAATAAGCAGACCATAACCATCGTAATTAAGATAATAGCAGTTGCCACAACTGCCTGAACCTAATGATATGAATTTAAACATGTGTCAGATATGTGCATGATGAGATTTTAAATGGGATGCGTTGGCTCGTTCCCTAAAAGGGCAATGCTTGGGTTTTAGCAAAGTCCCCCTTTTATGTGTTGACGGAAAAGAATTTTTTTTAAAAGGGTAGCCCTACGGCAAAGTGGAAGGTGAAGTCGCGTGACAAGTTGGGTTTGCTAATAGGGTAGTGAAGGCGTCCTGATGGAACCGATGGGTCAATGGCTTTCATGCCTCCGTCAAAACGTAGAATGAAGTAGTTGAAGTTTAAGCGTAGACCAAGGCCATAGGCCAAGGCTATTTGCTTATAAAACGTGTTGAAGTGGAATTGTGAACCATCCATGTCGGCATAAGCACGTGTGTTCCACACATTGCCCGCGTCAATAAAAAAGGCGCCATGGAGCTTCCAAAACAAGTAGGTACGCCATTCAACGCTAAGGTCTAACTTCATGTTTCCTGTTTGATTTACAAAGTCCACCTTACCATCTTTACCCTTATAGGAGCCAGGCCCTAAGCCACGTACACTCCAACCGCGCACACTATTAGCGCCTCCCGCAAAATAGCGCTTTTCATAAGGCAAAATGGTTGAGTTGCCATAAGGAATGCCAAGCCCAAAGGCTACATGAAATGCTAATGAGTTGCGATCGTTCAGCACCGTACTCTTGGCAAAATCAAAGTCGAACTTGGCATATTGCGAGTAGGCAATGCTGAAAAGGCTATAGCTGCCGTCGTTGTTGCGATGTCCATGAAAGGCTTTTGATAGGCCATATAGCAAGTTGCCAGCCAATTCCACTCCCATCTTTATTTGAAATCCGTTGGTCTGATATATGCCCGTGGGTGAATTTTGCGCATTACGTAGCGAGTTATAAGTAAAGCTGTAACCCGTTTTTACAATAAATAGGTTCTCATAACTATAGCGTAGCACCGAGTAATGAGGGTCTTCGCCTTCGAGATAGTCGCGGCGGAATGTGTCCGAAATCCAGGGCATGTACACATAGTTAACTGATAGGGCATCAAACCGATGTTGCCATTCGGGGTGAGTCGTGCGTCGCCAAGTGTAAGCCCAAGCTCCTGTAAGCACACGCCGATGGAACTCAGGTCGATCTTGCGTGTCGTACATTATTTTAGCCTCGGAGTTGGCTTTTAGGCGTCGCTTGACGTCGAGGTCGACAAAGGGTAATAATAGAGTGGGAAAACGCAGATTGGCTTCGGCACTCCATTCTATGTAGTTTTGGTTGTTATACCCCTCAAGACCAGTAATGGCCTCGTAGGCACCACGAAGTTTTAGTGTGAGCAATTCCGAGCCATGAAACACGTTGCGATTGCTATAGGTGAGTGCCACGGCAGCTCCTAAGTCGCCCGATGTGTTAGTGCCTTCAACGTCAAGTCCTAATGTGTGGGGCTTGTTGGGCTGTAGGCGTATGTCGCAGTCGAGTGAGTCGTTAACACCATTGGCAGCAGGTGCTACGTGCATAGTTGTAAAGCTGATGGCAGGTAGGGAGTTGATGTTGCTATAGGTGGCTTGTAGCATATCTTCTCTATAGAGCGTGTCGGGGCGTATGCCCACGTGCGCAGCAAACACGCGCTTGTTGATAGAGTTATGTGCGTGATAGATAAAGTTTAACCCACGATAGCTTATAGAGTCACGTACGGGCGTGTTCCATCCAGCATCAGCATCACCCATAATAATGTTGACTCGTCGGTAATGCTGAGGCTGATAAGCACGCGTTGAGTCAACGCCTACGGGCATGCGAACGTGCAAGGTCACGTTGGCTCCTGTTGAACCTATTAGGGTGTCAATGTCAAATGATACGTAGTCTTTATTAATGTAGTAGTAGCCGCGGTTGTGTAGTGACGAAACGATACGGCTGCGCTCTTCTGATAGTTGGTTTAGGTTGAGTGGCTGCCCCTTGTGAATGAATGTGGCTGCCGAGTCGGTCATGACCGCTTGACGTATGGCTGGCGAATCAAACTGTTGCGTAAATTGCTGTATGTAATAGCGTGCTCCTGGTGTTATGTGATAATTCACCTTTAGCTTATGGCCCTTAATGGTGAGGAATGTGTCGCAACGGGCATGCAAATAACCTTGGCTATTAAGTGCTTGCTCTATGCTCTGTCGGCTGTATTGGGATAATGAGGCATCATATATGACGGGGGCTTGACCTATGCGTCGCCATATGCGTGATAGTCCGCGATTGCCTTTTATTGAGTCTTTGCGCGATAAGCAGTAAATGCCTAATGGAACCTTGAATAAAGTAAACCATTTGGCGTTGGGCTGTTGCTTGATGTAGTTGTGTAGGTCGTTGATTTTAAAGTGACGTGTGTCGCATGAAATCTTTACATCCGAGAGCGTCTTTTCGCCATTTTTCAAGAACTTTTTACTACTACATGCGTTGAATAAACTGCAAAGAGCCAAGATTGTACACATAATTGCTGTCGGTCTAAACATAGAACGACAGAAAGATGCATACTTGCGCATGTGAATATGTAATAATAGAATGAATCCTTTCATTTTCAACGTAATAACATTTACTCATTAAACTTTTTAATGAAGGTGATATAGCTTGCTTATTGAACCAATACTTCCTACCATGCAGGTGCAAAGCAAGGCCTTTTAAACCAACACAAGTGTAAATAAATGAGCAAATTTTGGGCTAAATTACAAATTATTTTCTGATTTGGCAAGCATATATTTTATTGTAATGTTAACAAATTATGCTGGGTTAACAAGTAGAGTATGATATACGGCACTTATTGAAGTCAATGTGATATGTAACTAAAAAAACTTGGCAAACTTATCTGTCAACCCGTTAAGTTGTCAACTTATTAACTTGTTGACTAATTCCGCCAACGCGTAATATTTTGCTATAACCATGTAAAAATTAAAGGAGCATAGGGTGTATATCAGAATGATTACGTATATTTGCCTTGCCTAACAACTAAACTAAAAACTGCGTGGTCACAAAACAAAACATAAAAGATTTGCATGCGCTTGGCATGAAGAAACATCGTGATGCAACCCATAGCTTTGTGGCTGAAGGGCCTAAAGTGGTGGGCGATTTACTACCGCACATGCGATGTAAAACGATGTATGCTACGCAAAGCTATTTAGATAGTATCAACTCATTATCAATAAAGAACGTTGAATGTGTTGAAGTAATTGATAAGAAAACATTAGAACGCTTGTCTTTGCTTTGTGCGCCTCGCGATGTTATAGCTATCTTTGAACAGCCTCAACATCAAATGTGCATGGAACAATTGGCTGATTTGCCACGACATTCACTCTGCTTAGCACTTGACGAGGTGCAAGATCCAGGAAATGTAGGAACAATTGTGCGGTTGGCTGACTGGTTCGGCATAGAACATGTGTTTGCTTCAATGAATACTGCCGATGTGTTTGCCCCCAAAGTAGTACAAGCTACCATGGGAGCTATAGCTCGTGTAAAGGTACATTATTGCAATTTGGTAGATGTGATGCAACGCTTGAATGCGCAAGTCCCTGTCTATGGAACATTTCTTGATGGTAACGATCTTTATTCGCAACCGCTTGAAAACCATGGCTTGATAGTAATGGGTAATGAAGGACGTGGCATATCGGCAGAAGTGGAATCGTGTGTAAACCAACGATTGTTTATACCTCCTTTCCCTATAGGGCGTGCCACAAGTGAGAGCTTAAATGTGGCAATAGCTACTGCTGTGGTGTGTGCCGAGTTCAGACGCAGAAGCTAATGCTCTATGTTTTATGAAACGCATAAAAGTAAAACTTAAATTAAATGAATAAATAACGTGTCGTATAACAACTTACAGATGGGAGAATATGTATTGCTGCTGCTTTGTGTGGTAGCAGGTGTGGCGTTGTTGCTACTGTATGTGTTACGACTCCGCCGCTATAGTTTGCTCACCAAACATGCTTCGTGGCAACTCGAGGCACAGGCTGTAGAACAAGCTACGCACGAAGCTTTGGTTAGTGGACGTTCCGAAGAGGCTTCGATGCTGACCATAGTGGTGCCTGTGATAAATGAACGGGAACCACTTAACCCTTTGTTACAGCGCTTGATTACGCAAAAATATGCTGACGCTTATGAAATTATAGTAGCGGATGAGTGTCATTCGCCTGAAGTGGAGGCGTTATGTGAGTCCTTACAACGAACCGATTTTCATAACCTACGTTATACCTTTGTGCCTAATACATCTCGTTATATAGAGTTGCGAAAATTGGCCATTACGTTAGGCATTCGTGCAGCTCGTAGCGAATGGGTTATTGTGGTCTCGCCCGACACTTTGCCTTCGTCAGATATGTGGCTGTATCATGTGTCGCAGTCGTTGAGCGATGCTTATGATTGGGTTATTCCTTATTATAATTATGATGATGATGGCTCATTGGTAGCACGACGTGCTATATTTGACCGCGTGTGTGCTTTGGCCATGCAAGTTTATGCTTGGGAGCAAGGACACGTTATAGGTTGCCCGTCATCAGGGTGGGCGGTACGCAAAAAATGGTTTATTGAGCAAAATGGCTTTGCCGATAGCGTGAATATGGCTTTTGGCGAAGAACAGATGCTGGCTTGCTTGCATGCTGATGCTGAACGTACTTGTTTGCTCTGTTCGCCTTCAACGCGATTAGTAGAGACCTTACCGACCCTTGATGTGTTGCGCGTAAAACGCATGCAAGCTTGTGAAATTAATCATCATTTGAAACATTATTTGCGTAAATACAAATGGCAGGACATCGTAGCTACGCTTTCGGTTTACGTGTTTGCCACCTGTCAAATAATTTACGCTGTTTGTCGCGTGATGAATGACGTGAATGCTGAGCAATACTCCATTTCGATGTTACCCATTGATGTAGTGAGCTTGGTGTTGTGGGGCATAATGCTTGTGTTGCCTATAGTTATGATACGTCGAGGTTTGCGAACGCTCGATGAACGTAAGTATGGTGCCTACATCTATATTTATGAACTCATGCGCCCATTACATGCTTTGGCCAACGAATGGCGTCGCATGATGCATCAACGCGACTTTGAACGAAAATATATATAGTTTCTCTGCTTATATACATAATGATGTGACGTACTTTAAGGTAAGTTGTGAGTTGCTTTATGCAATTTAATCATCGCAACATGAATTTCTTAGCAAGTTCAACCATCAACTTGTACAAACACATTAATCAACATTAGTACTCATCCTTAACACTATATCAAAGTGCCTAAAATATCAGAAAGAGCCGTAAAAATGCCCGAATCGCCCATTCGTAAACTTGCACCTTTAGCTACGCAAGCTAAAGAGAGGGGCGTACACGTGTATCATTTAAACATAGGTCAGCCCGATTTGCCTACACCGCAAGCAGGATTAGATGCCTTGAGGCATATTGACCGCAAGGTGTTAGAGTATAGTCCGAGTCAGGGCTTCCGTAGTTATCGCGAAAAGTTGACGCATTACTACGAGCGTTATAACATTCATTTAGATGCTGACGACATTATCATCACATCGGGTGGGTCAGAGGCTGTATTGTTTGCCTTCATGTCGTGCTTGAATCCTGGCGATGAAATTATTGTGCCCGAACCAGCCTATGCTAACTATATGGCTTTTGCCATATCGGCAGGTGCGCGCATTCGCACTATTGCTACAACTATTGAAGAAGGCTTTTCGCTACCTAAGGTCGAGAAGTTTGAAGAATTGATAAATGAGCATACAAGGGCCATTCTTATATGTAACCCCAACAACCCCACGGGCTACCTTTACACACGTCGTGAAATGAATCAAATTCGTGACTTGGTAAAGAAGTACGACTTGTACTTGTTCTCGGATGAGGTGTATCGTGAATTCATTTATACAGGTTCGCCTTACATCTCAGCTTGTCACTTAGATGGTATTGAGCAAAATGTTGTGCTAATTGATTCTGTGTCAAAGCGCTATAGCGAATGTGGCATTCGTGTAGGAGCTTTAATTACCAAAAATAAAACGGTTAGGCAAGCTGTCATGAAATTTTGCCAGGCACGTTTAAGTCCACCTCTTATCGGACAATTGGTAGCCGAAGCTTCGCTTGATGCCTCGCCTGAATATGCTCGCGATGTATATGAGGAGTATGTGGAGCGACGCAAGTGCTTGATTGATGGTTTAAATCGTATACCAGGTGTTTATTCGCCTATACCTATGGGCGCATTCTACACCGTAGCCAAGTTGCCTGTTGATGATGCTGAAAAGTTCTGTGCATGGTGTTTAACCGAATTCTCGTATGAAGGAGAAACGGTTATGATGGCTCCTGCAGCAGGCTTTTACACCACACCTGGGGCCGGACGTAACCAAGTGCGTATAGCCTATGTGTTGAAAAAGGAGGATTTGCAACGAGCTCTTGTGGTGCTGCGCAAAGCTCTTGAAGCTTATCCAGGAAGCGAACTTTATCAGGCTGATGGTAAATAGTCCTATCTTTTTACCATTGTCACATATAATATATATGAAACATGATGTTCTCAAAGTATGCATATCTTTCGTGGTTCTTAGCACACAGATTCTTTAAGAATAACGCGCAGCAAGAAGACGATAAGAAACGAAAAGCATCGCCTCCAGCTTTGCGCATAGCCATGGTAGGTATTGCTGTAGGATTGGCCGTGATGATTGTTTCGATATGTGTGGTTCGTGGCTTTCAGCATGAGGTGAGTGGCAAACTTTCGGGGTTTACCTCGCATATTGAGGTCATCGACATACAGTCACTTGGCTCTCCCGAAACGTATCCCTTGGCATTCAACTCTCAAGTAATGAGTACTATAAAGGCTGCTCCTGGGGTGAAACAAGTGCAAAGGTTCTCGCAAAAGATGGGAATTTTTAAAACCGAAAATGACTTTGCGGGAATTGCATTAAAAGGTGTGGCACAGGATTACGACCTTAGCTTTTTGCGTAGCTATATAGTTAAAGGTAGTATGCCTCGGTTTACTGACAGTAAGGCAACAAACGAAATCGTTATTTCGCAGTTGCTTGCTGACAAATTGGGATTGAAGGTGGGCGACAAAGTGTATAGTTACTACTTTGCAAACACCATCAAGCAGCGTCGTTTTAAGGTAGCAGGCATATACAACACTTACATGAAGCAGTTTGACAACACATTTGTGCTGACAGACTTATACACGGTAAACCAACTGAATAATTGGAATGCTGATCAATGTAGTGGTGTTGAAGTTCAACTACAATCGTTTGATGATTTGGATGCAGCACAACATTATTTGGCTACCCATGTAGGTGGACATAAAGATCGTTACAGACATGCTTACTCTGTGTTAGGCATTCGTGAAAATCCCAATACAGCTTCGGTCCTTTCATGGCTCAATTTGCTTGACCTGAATGTAATGGTAATACTCGTTATCATGATTTGTGTTGCAGGCTTTACTATGATAAGCGGTTTGCTCATCTTGATATTAGAGCGTACCACAACTATTGGCGTATTAAAGGCTTTGGGTGCAACCAATCAGCGCATTCGCCACACCTTTCTATGTTATGCGGCACTTATAGTGAGTCGTGGCATGTTGTGGGGCAATGTGATAGGATTGGGGCTTGTGTTCGTTCAAAAGTATCTGCACATTGTGCAACTTGACCCCGTAGTGTATTATGTGCCTTATGCTCCTGTTGAAATTGATGTGTGGTGGATAGTGGGCTTGAATGTAGCTACCTTGATTGTTACCATGTTGGCATTAGTAGTGCCGAGTTTCTTGGTGTCGCGCGTACAGCCATCAAAGGCCATTCAATTTGATTAAGGGGGTGAAAAGAAAATGCGTTCTCTTTTCAAACAAAAAAAGCAGATCGCCCAGCAACTTTCTGAAATAAGAAATGTGGTTGGGCGGCCTGCTATTTTTTGTAAGCCATGAACGTATTCAAAGCATTATTTCTCGAGCAAATCAGGGCGTAGTCGCTTGGTGCGTTCCAAACTTTGTTGTAACTCCCACTCCTTGATTTTAGCATCGTGTCCTGAAAGTAAAATGTCAGGAACCTTCCATCCTTTGTATTCGGCAGGACGAGTGTAGACGGGAGCGGCTAACAAGTTGTCCTGAAACGAGTCGCTTAAGGCGCTTTGTTCATCGCTCAGCACACCTGGCACAAGGCGTACCAAGGCATCGCTAATGATGGCCGCGGGTAGCTCTCCGCCCGTGAGCACATAGTCGCCCACACTAATCTCTTTGGTAATAAGGTGTTCGCGTATGCGGTAGTCAATGCCCTTGTAGTGTCCACAAAGTATGATAATGTTCTTTTTGAGTGAAAGCTCATTGGCCATGGGCTGATTGAATTGCTCACCATCGGGCGAGGTAAAGATGATTTCATCGTAGTCGCGCTCGCTCTTCAATTGGCTAATGCAAGCATCAATGGGTTGACATTGCATGACCATACCGGCAAATCCGCCAAAGGGGTAATCATCCACCCTACGATGTTTGTCGGTAGTGTAGTCGCGCAAATTGTGTACGTGTATTTCAACGAGTCCTTTCTTTTGTGCTCTGGCTAAAATGGATGTGTTTACAAAGCCTTCGAGCATTTCGGGCAATACGGTTATGATGTCTATACGCATAATTGTGTTATAATTTATGATGCAAATGTACAAATTAATTGGTAGAAAAGTTGTAATTTAGCTCGCTAAATACAACCTACACGAATTCACTCATAAAACGAAGTAAAAGTGACTGAAATAGATAGAATATTGCAACTACGAAAAGAGTTGCATCAACATAATTACAATTACTACGTAAAAAATGCCCCTGTTATTTCAGACCAAGAGTTTGATAGCTTGATGGCTGAGTTGATGGCTTTAGAGGCGCAGCATCTTGAAATGGCTGATGCCAATTCGCCCTCAGTACGCGTGGGTAGCGACCTTAGTCAGGACTTTGTGCAAGTGCAACACACGGTGCCTATGCTTTCATTGGGCAACACTTACTCGCGTGCTGATGTGGAGGAGTTTTACAATCGCGTAAGGGAAGGGTTAAATGGCGAACCATTTGAAATTTGTTGTGAGCAAAAGTTTGATGGTTTAAGCATTTCGCTTGTATATGAAAACTATCGTTTGGTGCGTGCTGTTACTCGTGGTGATGGCACAAAAGGTGATGATGTTACGGCCAATGTAAAAACAATACGCACTATCCCCCTTGAATTGCCACACGATTGTGGATGCCCTCCTGACTTTGAAATACGTGGTGAAGTGCTGATGCCATGGACGAGTTTTGAGCGCCTAAACAAAGAACGCGAGGCACGTGAAGAACCTTTGTTTGCCAATCCGCGTAATGCTGCTTCGGGAACGCTTAAAAGCAAAAGTTCGGCTGTGGTAGCTCATCGACACCTTGATGCTTACTTGTATTACGTGTTGGGTAACGAAGTAACTGAACCCACTCACTATGGACGATTAGAGTTAGCACGCAAATGGGGCTTCCAAGTGTCGAATCATGTTAAATTGGCACATTCCGTTGACGATATATTTAGCTATATAGATTATTGGAACGAAGAGCGACGCAATTTGCCCGTGGCAACTGATGGCATTGTGTTGAAGTTGAATTCGCTTGAACAGCAACAACGTTTAGGGTTTACGGCAAAAAGTCCGCGTTGGGCAATAGCCTATAAGTTTAAGGCTGAAAGGGCTTGTACGCCTTTGCTAAAGGTAACTTACCAAGTAGGTCGCACGGGAGCTGTTACGCCTGTAGCTAACATGGAGCCTGTTCAGTTGGCTGGAACCATAGTGAAACGTGCTTCATTACATAATGAGGACATTATTAATCAACTTGACTTACACTTGGGCGATTATGTTTATGTTGAAAAGGCGGGTGAAATCATACCACAAATAGTAGGCGTTGATGTCGATGCTCGTAAGCATTTGGGCAATCAATTGGGTGAAAAGGTAAAGTTTATTACCACTTGTCCTGAATGTGGTGCAACATTGGTACGTTACCCAGGTGAGGCTGCTCATTACTGTCCTAACGACACGGCTTGTCCTCCACAACTGAAAGGACGTATAGAGCATTTTATTAGCAGAGATGCTATGAATATTGACTCTATTGGTCCTGAAACAGTTGATGACTATTTTGAACGTGGACTTATACATGATGCAGCAGACTTGTACAAGTTAAAGGTAGAAGACATTTGGGGCTTCGATGCGAACCGATTGCGTTCGGCTCAGAAGGTAATTGATGGTATAGAAGAAAGTAAAAATGTGCCATTCGAACGTGTGTTGTTCGCCCTGGGCATTCGTTTTGTTGGCAAGGTTGTAGCCAAGAGCATAGCTCGCCACTTTAAGTCGATGGATGCTTTATTTAATGCCACTATTGATGATTTGTTAGCTTGTGATGGGGTGGGAGATGTTATAGCCTCGAGTGTACGCACCTTTTTACGTGAGGAGCGTAACATTGACCTTATTCGTCGCTTGCGAGATGCTGGATTGCAGATGGAGATGGCTCAAGTAGAAACTGCCTCCAACATTCTATCTGGGCAAACAATAGTTATAAGTGGTACGTTTGCGCAGCATTCGCGTGAGGAGTACAAAAAAATTATTGAGGATAATGGTGGCAAGAACACAGGTAGCATATCAAAGAAGACGTCTTTTATTCTTGCTGGTGAAGGCATGGGGCCCTCAAAGCGCGAAAAGGCTGAAGAGTTAGGCATTACAATCATGAGTGAAACAGACTTTTTGAGTATGCTTGATAAGGCTGATACTGAGTAAATACTCGTGAACAATAATCTGCATGTTCTCGCAACTTGAACATATAATTTATGAAGAAAATTCTCTATATAATAAATCCTATTTCAGGAACGCAACGCAAACAGAGAATTGCTCAACTTGCAGACAAACTGACTGACAGGGTGCA
The DNA here is from genome assembly GCA_900546605.1 of uncultured Prevotella sp. Classification (GTDB taxonomy): domain Bacteria; phylum Bacteroidota; class Bacteroidia; order Bacteroidales; family Bacteroidaceae; genus Alloprevotella. The sequence continues at coordinate 6,045 of URDV01000004.1, read as the reverse complement.
ATTTGATGTAGAGATTGCTTATACTGAATATGCTGGGCATGCTACAATAATTGCAACAGAGGCAGCTAAACGTGGAATTGACATCGTAGTAGCTGTGGGGGGCGATGGCACCGTAAATGAGGTGGGACGAGCTTTGATACACACTCACACAGCATTAGCCATTGTGCCATGTGGCTCAGGCAATGGCTTGGCACGACACCTTCATATTCCCTTGCAGCCTAAAAAGGCTATTGATATTATTAATCAATCTGTAGTTCATCAGTTGGACTATGGAACGATTAATGATCGCCCGTTTTTTTGCACATGTGGAGTGGGCTTTGACGCTTTTATAAGTGAGCGTTTTGCTTCAGCAGGTAAACGTGGCTTGCTCACTTATGTCGAAAACACACTTAAGTCGGGCTTGCAGTATAAACCACAAATTTATACAATTGAGGATGCCGATGGTTCTGAAACGTGTCGTGCCTTTTTAATTGCGTGTGCCAATGCCTCGCAATATGGTAACGATGCCTACATAGCTCCTTTTGCCAGTATGAAGGATGGGTTACTTGACGTGGTGGTAATGGAACCTTTTAATACCATTGAGGCTCCTCAAGTGGCTATTCAGTTATTTACTGGTACGCTGCCTGAAAATAGTCATGTCAAAACATTTAAGGCTCGTCATTTGCGCATTACACGTGAGGGGAAGGGGGTGGCGCATTATGATGGTGATCCTTTCATTACGGACGAGGTGATTGAAGTTAAAATTCACCACAAGGGATTCAAAGTGGTGATTAATGCCAATAAGCCTGAACAGGAACCTGGATTGCAACTGCCTATAAAGAACCTATTGCAATTGGTGCCTGACTTCTTTAACGAGTGGAGACGTATGCCTGAAACGCTTATAAATAAAACAGGGCGTGATTTGAAAAAATGGAATAAGAATTTGATAGATAAAATCAAGGGTAAAAACTAAAAAAAGAAAGTCACAAGTATGATGGATACATCTTCACTTGTGACTTTCTTTTTATATGGGGTACTTTATAAATTGGTTTGAACTGCAAAGGCGGTCAAACTAAATCATGAAGGATAATTCACAATAAAAATTAATTTATAGAATGCCCCATATATGAATTGTGGTATCGGAAATGAGATAAGGGTTGCAAAGCCCCACCTGCTTTATGACTCTAAAGCATCAACAGCTTGTTCCCATGCTTCTTCAGCCGCGCTTAATGCCTTTTGTATTTCACCATATTGACTGCAAAGTTGTACATCAGCAGCCCCTTCGGGAGTTGCTAACTTTGTTTCGATAGCTTGTTTCTCTGTTTCAAGACGTGTTACTTCGGCCTCACATCGTTCCACCTCACGCTCAAGTTTACGACGCAGCTTGGCTTGTTCTTTGCGCTCTTCATACGATTGTTTACCTTCAGAGATGGAGGGCGTAGAATTTGATGACTGAGATGCTGTGTTTGTAGCATTAGTTATGGCTGATGGAGAACCTGCGGTGTGCAGTTCGTCAAGCGACTCCATCTCCTTTTTTTGCAAGAAATCATAGATGCCACCGATGTGTTCGCGCACTTGTCCTCCGCCAAACTCATACACCTTGCTTACCAATCCATCCAGGAAGTCACGATCGTGGCTTACCACGATAACTGTACCCTCGAAGGATCGAATAGCCTCTTTTAGCACATCCTTTGTGCGCATATCAAGGTGGTTGGTAGGTTCGTCAAGAATCAGAAAGTTAACAGGCTCAAGTAGCAACTTAATCATGGCTAAGCGTGAACGCTCGCCACCCGATAGCACTTTCACCTTTTTGTCAGAGGCTTCACCACCAAACATAAAGGCACCTAATATGTCACGTATTTTCAATCGAATATCTCCTTTTGCAACATGGTCAATGGTGTCGAAGACAGTAAGTTCGCCATCTAACATTTGAGCTTGATTTTGTGCATAATAGCCTATCTCAATGTTGTGTCCCAACTTGAGTGTACCCATGTAGGGAATTTCGCCCATAATGCATTTTACGAGCGTTGATTTACCCTCGCCATTTTTACCTACAAATGCTACTTTTTCGCCTCGTTTAATAGTGAGATTTACGTTATGAAAAACATTATGGTTGCCATAATCTTTGCGTAAGTCATCGCAAATGACAGGAAAGTCGCCTGAACGTGAGCAAGGAGGAAACTTAAGGTGCAAACATGAGTTGTCTACTTCGTCAACCTCAATAGGTACAATTTTTTCAAGTTGCTTAATACGACTTTGCACTTGTACGGCCTTAGTGGGCTTATAACGAAAGCGTTCAATAAAGTCTTTAATGTCAGCAATCTCTTTTTGCTGATTTTCGTAGGCACGCAATTGTTGTTCGCGACGTTCAGCGCGTAGCTTTATGAACTCATCGTACTTTACTTTGTAATCAGTAATTTTTCCGCATGCAATTTCAAGTGTGCGATTGGTTACGTTATTAATAAAAGCACGGTCGTGGCTTACCAAAACTACGGCACTTGCTGAGTGGGCAAGGAACTTTTCGAGCCAGCGTATACTTTCTATATCCAAGTGGTTGGTAGGTTCGTCTAATAACAAAATGTCTGGACGACGCAAAAGAAGCTTGGCTAACTCAATACGCATGCGCCAACCGCCTGAAAACTCCTTGGTAGGTCTATCAAAATCAGTTGGTGCAAAACCTAAACCTTGAAGTGTGCGCTCAAGTTCGGCATGATAGTTCATACCGCCCATCATTTGGAATCGTTCGCTTTCGTGTGTGAAACGTTCCACTAAGGCCATGTAGTCTGCACTCTCATAGTCGGTTCGTTCAGAGAGTTGATTGTTCAAGCGTTCTATGTTTTCTTGCAAATCGCTGATGTGTTCAAAGGCTTTCTCAGCCTCCTCCATCACGGTGTGTTCATCACTCAACACCATAACCTGTGGCAAATAGCCTATAGTAATGTCATTTTGTACAGCTACTGTTCCAGATGTAGGTTGTTGATGACCTGAGAGTATTTTTAATAAAGTAGATTTGCCCGCTCCGTTTTTGCCTACTAAAGCAATACGGTCCTTTTTGTTAATAACAAATGAGACATCGGTAAAAAGTGGGCGTGCACTAAATTCTACTGAGAGATGTTCTACTGAGAGCATGATGTGAATGTTGTAGACTTTGGGGTTGATGTGATGCTCGTTGTGGCTCGTTTATGTGCAAATGTGGCGTTCGCTACATGTCAAAGCGAACGCCACATTTAAGGTGGGTTCATTTATGTTACCACCGCTATGTAAATTAGTAGCTACGTGCTACAATTACCTTGCACGTAGCGGGTTTACCGCTCACCATGTCGATGCCAGGGTTACTTTGGTCTACGCCATAAGGCACACAGCGAATGGTAGCTTGTGTGTCGGCCTTGATTTTAGCTTCAGTTTCGGCAGTACCATCCCAAGGACAGAGGAAGAAACCACCATCCTTGATGCGTTGCTTAAATTCATCGTAGTTGTTGCATTCAAAGGTGTTGTCTTCAAGACGCTTTTTGGCTTTAGCAAAAATGTTTTGTTGAATTTCTTCCAACAAATTCTTTACGTGCTCTTCGATGCCTTCAAATGGGAGTGTCTCTTTTTCAAGCGTGTCGCGACGCATCACTTCAATTGTACCATTCTCTAAGTCGCGTCCCCCCATAACAAGGCGAACGGGCACACCCTTTAATTCATAATCAGCAAACTTAAAGCCAGGACGCTTGTTGTCAGCATTATCATATTTTACACGAATGCCCATTTTGCGCAAACGCTTGGCAAGGTCGCCTAATTTTTCGTTGAATTTAGCTAATTCCTCATCACCTTTATAGATGGGCACAATTACTACTTGGATGGGAGCAAGATGGGGAGGCAACACAAGACCATTATCATCAGAGTGAGTCATGATAAGGGCACCCATCAAGCGGGTACTCACACCCCATGAAGTGGCCCAAGCATACTCCATTTTGTTCTCCTTGTTAACAAACTGCACATTAAATGCTTTACCAAAATTCTGACCTAAGAAGTGGCTTGTTCCGCTTTGCAAGGCTTTACCATCTTGCATCATGGCCTCAATGGTGTAAGTGTCAAGAGCACCAGCAAAACGCTCGGTAGCACTCTTTACACCACGTACTACGGGCACAGCCATTACTTCCTCGGCAAAGTCTGCATATACATGGAGCATTTGTTTAGCGCGAGCCTCAGCTTCTTCCTTTGTGGCATGTGCGGTGTGGCCTTCTTGCCAAAGGAACTCTGATGTGCGAAGGAAAAGGCGTGTACGCATTTCCCAGCGCATAACGTTGCACCATTGGTTGCAGCAAAGGGGCAGATCACGCCATGAGTGAATCCATTTGCGATAAGTGTTCCAAATGGTTGTTTCAGAAGTAGGACGAATGATGAGTTCTTCCTCTAACTTGGCAGCAGGGTCAACAACAACGCCATCGCCTTCAGGGTTAGCTTTTAAACGATAGTGGGTTACCACGGCACATTCCTTAGCGAAGCCTTCAACGTGTTCAGCCTCTTTTGAAAGGAAACTTTTAGGTATCAGCATGGGGAAGTAAACATTCTGCACATCCGTCTCCTTAAAACGTGCATCAAGTTCTTGCTGTATCTTTTCCCAAATGGCATAGCCATAGGGCTTAATAATCATGCATCCGCGAACGTCTGATTGTTCAGCTAAATCAGCTTTAACAACCAACTCGTTGTACCAGCGTGAATAGTCAACGCTGCGCTTTGTAAGGTCTTTCAGTTCTTTTGCCATTGCTATTAGCTAATGTTGTTTGTTTGTTGTTTCTTTTTCTTTATGCAAAAGTACAAAAATAGCGGGCATTTTGCGACTTTTGCGCTTGTTTTTGTTAGCAATCGGTCGGTAGAATTCGTTTTTTTGTCTATAATATCTTTTCTAAAGAACATTTTTTGTGTATAAATTTTGAATTTAAAGGCTCATGCCGTAACTTTGCTTATCAATAAAAGGATATAACTTATAAAATAAAAGATTCTATTATGAAAGGAATGAAATTATTTATTTGTGCGCTTAGTGCTGCAATGTTGTTGAGCAGCTGTGGTGGTATGACAAATACTGCTAAGGGTGGTCTTATTGGTGGTACAAGTGGTGGTGCACTTGGTGCTCTTGTTGGTCAGCTCATTGGCAAGGGTAAGGGTGCTGCTATTGGTGCTGCTGTAGGTACCGCTGTTGGTGCTGGTGCAGGTGTACTTATCGGTAATAAGATGGATAAGGCTAAGAAGGCTGCTGAGGCTGCTAAGGCTAAGGCTGAAATTCTGCAGGGTACAGATGGTACTCAGTATGTAAAGGCTACTTTTGATAGTGGTTTGCTCTTCAACACAAGCTCTGCTACTTTGAGCGAAAGCGCTAAGTCTGCCATCAACACTTTCGTTAAGAACTTGAAAGCGGCTGATGCTGATGCAACTTTTGAATTGGCTATTTGTGGCTTTACTGATAACGCTGGTTGGAGAAATACTACTGCTGCTCAGAGCAAGCAGAAGAATCTTGAACTTTCACAAAGCCGTGCTGAGTCTGTTCAGAGACAAATCGTAGGTGCGGGCTATCCTGCTGCTCGTTTGGTAAGCGTAAAGGGTTATGGTGAAGAGAATCCCGTTGCTGACAATTCAACTGCTGCAGGAAAGCAGGAGAACCGCCGTGTGGAGGTTTACATCCTTCCGAGCAAGGATATGATTGAGGCTGCTAACAAAGCGGCTGCCAAATAATCACGTTGTAGCGTTACATACCAACAATAAAAGGTTATCAAACTCAATGGTTTGGTAACCTTTTATTGTTGGTAAGTAGGTGTTCAAAATTATTTTATATGATCGATAGATATTATTTGCCAGTTGGCGGTTTTTTGTTAACGGGTTGACTGGTTGACAGGTTAACAGGTAAGTTTGCTATATACCACTTGTTATGTTAAAGTCAGAATGGTAAGAAGTTAAAAAACTTGACAAACTTATCTGTCAACCTGTTTACTAATCCCGCCAACGTGCATTATTTTTACATTGAAAGCACATTCTCGGGCGCAGATGTTTCCTTCACCTTTTTCAATCACATAGCCCGCTATAACC
>URDV01000003.1 GCA_900546605.1 uncultured Prevotella sp. | reverse complement strand
TTTAAATTTATTGCTGTGCGCTAAAAGTTTTCGACCGAAAAATTAGGGCTGGATTCCTTGTTTGGAATTCAGCCCTTTTAGTTACTTTTTAATAACTATGAACAAAGGTACACATTTTAACGGACAGCAATAATATTTTTTGCAATTGTATGTTATTCAGCCTCTTTGTTGCTTATTTGTAGAAGGATATTATTCATGAAAAACGAATAGTTGAAATCACTTTGCCAGTAAGGTCTTGCAGATGGATGTACCATATATTCTATGTATATTTTCAACATTTCGTCATAGTCTATCCATACGATTTGTTACGCTGTTTTCTTATGAAACATGGTACAACTTAGGCAAGATGAGATGCTTGGAACTACATAATTTTTTCCATCTTTCTCCTCCGAAAATGTTGAACTTTCAATAGGTCAGACGACCTCGGTGACTTAAACGCCTACTTACTATTCGTTTGTCATTTAATGTCCACTTCAAGTATTTGTGCACATTTGCTTGGGCTTAGCCAGTCTTTCATTATGTGAACTAAGTCATGATGAGCATTGGCGCATAAATAGCCTAACTTAAAACATTCAGCTATGCCCTTAGCTGTAAACGTTTGATGACCAGCAGCTATTAAAGCATCGCGTGCTGGTGAAGCCGAAAGCCCAGGCAACTTGTCGAAGATGCCACCATGATGGTTGTTGACTAAAAGAATGCGTAGGTTATGAGGCAAATGTGTGTTCCAAAGGGCATTCATATCATAAAAGAAACTTAAGTCGCCTATCACAACAATGCTTAGTCCCCACATGGCTGTGGCATAGCCCACGGCTGTTGACAGCGAACCTTCAATACCGTTTGTTCCACGATTGCAAAAAATGGGAGCCTTGCCACTTTCGAAAACATTGCTCGCAGCTCGTATAGCCGAACTGTTGGCTAAGTGTATGCTATAGCTTGTGCTTTGTTGGGCGAGCAGTTGGTGTAAGGTGGTAAGCGCGTAATGAAAGTCGTGGTTTAAATAGGATTTGTCATCCAATTCTCTTTTTTGCTCTGTCCAAACTTTGTCGAGTTTATTGGCAGTTTGTTGCACTTGAACGTTATGGTGTGGCAATACTTGGCATAATTGTGATAAGGCAGATTGGGGTGATGCCTTGACGTTTGCTTCAAGGTGACAAAAAGTGTCGGCCAAGTGGTCGTCGTTGCTAATGCGAATAACCTTGCAGGCTGAATTGCGTATGAGCGATTTGAACCTTTTGTGCACAAAGTTTCCTCCTATGTGAACAATAACGTCGGGACATATGGGGGTGGCTGCATGCTCAAGCGTGTCAAATGCATTCAGTCTGAAGTTTCCTTCAACGTCAGATATAACTTCAGGTAATACTAACATTTGTCCTTGCTCGCTGAGCAGGGCCGTTTCGTTTCGAATGTCTCCTCGTTCGTATTGCCCTATGAGTAGTGTAGGTAGTTGTGCTTTGCTAATAACATCAATGATGGTCTGTGGCAGAGGACATGTGGTTGATGGATAATAACTCGTAATTTTACGTTCAACAGGTAGGTGTGAGGTGGTAAAGTTGAACATAGGTTCGCTAATAGGCACATTAATGTGTGCTGGCCCACTAGCTGATTGGTGTAAAGAGATGATAGCCTCGTTTATGTTGCGATTGTTGTGCCACTCATCTTCATGGGAGCGAGGTTCACAAAGGTTAAAGGTGGGACAATAAGGTAGTAGTGCCCCCACTTGTGGCAAGGTTTGACCATCTAATTGCCCTATCCAACTTTGAGGTCGATCAGCCGATATGACCAAAAGTGGAATATGACGATAGTAGGCTTCGGCCACAGCTGGAATGCAGTTGAGCAAGGCTGAGCCTGATGTAACACACACGCCCACGGCCTCTTGAGTGGCCAAGGCTATGCCTAATGCAACAAAAGCAGCACTTCGCTCATCGGTAATGGGGTGTAGCTTAAAGTGGTTGTTTGCTATGTGAAGGTTGTGCACAATGGTGGCATTACGCGACCCAGGGCATACAACCATGTGCTGTATGTTGTGCGCAATGAGCAGAGCTGTTAGCTGATTTACTTGTGGGGTGTTGCAAAACATTTACAATATACTTTTGATGGTTTCCATTTTACGCTGTGTCTCTTCCCATTCTTCATTCTCCAGGCTTTCGGGCATGATGCCTCCTCCTGCGTAAAGGGTTGCGGAGTGGGATGTGAAATGCATGCAGCGGAGTGAAACAAATAGATGAGTCTCGTTGTAAAGATGGATGGGACCACTAAAACCAGCATAATACAATCGAGGCGAATGCTCTGCTTCTTTGATGACAGCTTTTGCTTCATCGCAGGGCAAGCCACACACAGCGGGGGTGGGGTGCAACTGTTGCAGAACGGCAGGCAAATCGCTTGCGTTGTAAAGGTTGAATGTGAAGTCGGTGCATAGGTGCTGTATGTTGCCCGTGTGTAGAGTGTAGGTGGCTGATGTGTGAATGTTGGTTGCCACATTTGCAAGTTGCTGTTTTATGTAACGGGCTACAATGGCTTGCTCTTCCTTGTTTTTGTGGTTCCAATGGGGGGCTTCTCCTTCAACCCAAGGCAGAGTGCCAGCTAATGCTACCGTTGAGCATTGATGGTGGTGCATTTCGAGCAAAGGCTCAGGGGTAGCTACTAACCATTGTCCTGTTTGGGGCGTATTCCACAGAGCCACAAAGCTGTTGGGACGATAGTGGCATGCACGCAAAAATAGTTGTTCAGCATCGTTACCTTGTAATTGTTCAATATTGAGGCGTCTTGAAAGTACTACTTTTTGCAAAAGGTGGCCATTCAGTTTGTGCTTAACCTTGTTAAAGGCTTGCGTGTAGTTGGCTCGTTCTGCTGCCTCGTTGGTATGCATTTGTGCATGCTGTGTGCGCTTTGTTGAGGACAACACAAGCGGACAAACTTCAACCTTGTCGGGCTGAATGAATAGTAGAGGACTTTCAGACGAAATGGTGAATGGCATTATAATGTAGCCCCCACTAAGCGGAACTTGGAGCAATGACTTTAGCACAATGGGGTTGCTTTGGCTTGTGATGCGAGTGAAGTGCTTGCTATGTGGTAGCTTGTACAAAACGCTTGTTATGCAGCTCATTTGTTATTTTTCAAGATTCTTCGCTTCATTCCATATTTTATCCATTTCATCGAGCGACATGTCGGTTAGTTGTCGTCCTTGTTTCAGCGTGTGTGCTTCGAGGTAGTTAAATCGCCTGATGAACTTTTGATTGGTGTGTTCAAGTGCGTTGTCGGGATTGATTTTGTACAGACGGGCAGCGTTAATAAGGCTGAACATAACATCGCCAAACTCGGCTTCGGCTTTGTCCTTGTCTAAATGTTCAATTTCGGCCTCAAATTCGCTAATTTCTTCTTTCACCTTATCCCAAACTTGCGAACGTTCTTCCCAATCGAATCCTACGTTGCGTGCTTTATCTTGTATGCGATAGGCTTTGATGAGTGATGGCAAGGCTGCAGGTACACCTGATAGAACTGACTTGTTTCCATCTTTTTCCTTTTGTTTGAGTAGTTCCCATTGTTCGCTTACTTGTTGAGCTGTTTCAATGTGCTTGTCTTCGCTCCCCTTGGGCGGAAAAACATGTGGATGGCGAAATATCAGTTTGTCACACAATTGGTTGCAAACATCAGCAATGTCAAAATCGCCCGTTTCAGATCCAATTTTTGCGTAAAAGCAAACGTGCAACAAAACGTCGCCTAACTCTTTGCATATATTTTTTGTGTCATTACGCATTAAGGCATCACACAGTTCGTAAGTCTCTTCAATTGTATTGGGGCGTAGGCTCTCATTGGTTTGCTTACGATCCCAAGGGCATTTTACGCGCAATTCGTCAAGCACGTCCAGTAATCGTTCAAAGGCTTTAAGTTGTTCTGCACGGTGTTCTTTGCCTAATAATATGTTTTCGCTCATTTGTTTGTTGTGGTTTATAGGTGGTTGTTATAAATAGGTAGGAGAAAGCATCATTTAACAGCAACTTAGTTGTAGAGAACTAAGTTGTATTGTAAACTTATAGCTACACGAACCTACGCGTTGGCTGAATTAGTTAACGAGTTGATAGGTTAATGGGTAAGTTTGTCAAGTTTTTAAACTTCTTACCATTCTGACTTTAACATAATAAGTGATGTATAGCCTACTTACTTGTTAACCTGTCAACTTGTTAACCCGTTCACCAAGAATTCCGCCAACGGGTTGAACCTACCATTTTTTTGCTGAATGGGGTGTGCCATAGGATGAATAGTGAACTTTAAAGTCTGCCCCATTCATAATGGTAATGATTTACAGAACCTGCATTATTAATACATCGTTTCCCTTTATAAAAGGGGTGATGTGACATTTTCTATGCGCAAAATTACACTTTTCTTGCTTATTTGTCTAAATTTGCGGTATGGAAAAGTTCGATGTACACATATTAGGGTGCGGAAGTGCTTTGCCAACGCTTCGTCATTGGCCATCGGCGCAACTCATTAACTTGCGCGAGAAACTTTTTATGATTGATTGTGGCGAGGGTGCACAAGTGCAGTTTCGTAGGTCGCGTCAAAAGTTTTCAAGGCTGTCGCACATTTTTATATCGCATCTTCATGGTGACCATATATTTGGTTTGATGGGGCTGCTCTCCACCTTGTCGTTGGCTGGGCGTACTTTACCTATGCACCTTTATGCACATGCTGAACTTGAGGCGTTGCTTCGTCCACAACTTGATTTCTTTTGCAAAGGCATTGCTTACGAAGTAGTGTTTCACCCTTTGCCTACTGATGGTGAATCGCAACTATTGTTTGCCGATCGTTCGGTTGAGGTGTATAGTTTGCCACTACGCCATAGGGTGCCATGTTGTGGGTTCTTGTTTCGTGAAAAAGCTCCATTGCCGCACATTCGTCGCGACATGATTGATTATCTTGAAATACCTTATTATGCCATCAACTCTATAAAGCAAGGGGCTGACTGGACAACGCCTGAAGGACGTGTTGTGCCGAATGCCGAATTGGTGTTCCCTGCAGAACGCGGACGCTCGTATGCTTATTGCTCCGACACTTGCTATCAGCCACAGCTCATACCTTTAATTAGAGGGGTGGATGTGCTTTACCATGAAGCCACTTTTGGTAACGATAATTTGTCTCGCGCACTTGAAACATTGCATTCAACTGCTGAGCAAGCGGCCAAAATAGCTAAGGCTGCTAATGTTGGACGTTTGGTGATAGGGCACTTCTCATCGCGTTATGATGACGAACAAGTGCTGTTAGATGAGGCTCAGCAGGTTTTTAAAAATACGCAGTTAGCTAAAGAAGGCTTGTTGATTCATGTGTAAAAATGGGAAAAAAGTAAACTATTCCTTTTTTAGAGGTGTCCTACGAACTGGCCCAAAGAATAGGTGAAGATTGATTTTAGAAGAAATAAGAGTATTAGAATTTTACTTCGTCATAAAAGTTTAGACAAGTTCATTAGCTTGAGCTGTAAAAGTGGCCAATTGAATAACAATAGAAACTATTTTATAGAACACTTCGTTAGAATTAAATGATGATATGAAAATACAGAGTGCAGAATTTTTAATAAGTAATAGTAGGGCAGACCAATGTCCACAATCAGACAAACCAGAGTATGCCTTTATAGGTCGAAGCAATGTGGGCAAGAGCAGTTTGATAAATATGCTCACAGGGCGTAAAGCTTTGGCCATGACATCGTCGACACCAGGCAAAACTATGCTGATAAACCATTTTGTTATAAACGATGAATGGTATTTGGTTGACTTACCAGGTTATGGTTACGCTCAACGTGGACGACGTGAGGTAGAGAAACTTAAAAAGTTGATAGAGCATTATGTGCTTGAACGCACACAGTTAACTTGCTTGTTTGTGCTGATTGATTCGCGTTTGAGCCCACAAAAAATCGACTTGGAATTTATACGATTCTTGGGCGAGAATGGAGTACCTTTTGGCCTTATTTTTACAAAAGCTGATAAGCCTAAACGAGGTGAACTGAAAAAGAATGTTGACAAATTCATGCAGACTTTGCATGAAGAGTGGGAGGAATTGCCGCCTTATTTCGTAACAAGTAGTGGAACGGGGTTAGGGCGTGAAGCTTTTCTTGACTATATAGATAGCATAAACAAAAGCTTGCAACAATAATAAACTGTGGAAATGGGCGGTCTGAAAGGGCAATGCTGCGCTGGGTGTACGCGCTCGTTGCATATTCAGACCGCTATTGTTTATATTTTGAATACCTACTTAAATTTAAGAATGAATATAACAACCCTTATGTGTTGCATAAAATGAACAGCGTTGTATGTTATTGTCTTTTAGAATACGGCCTTTTAGGGTAATATTAATACTTACAGCCTTGTTGCTATCAGCTGCCTCGCTTATTTATTCGCATTATTTGACTCGCAACCTATATGAGGAAGAGGTGGCAAAAATGCAAGTGTGGGCGCAAGCTATGCGCTCATTAACAGCGGCTGATGAGGGTACAGACTTAAGTTTGGTGCTACAGGTAATTAATAGTAACCATACAATACCCGTGGTGGTGGCTGATGCTCACGGCAACATATTAGCTCAACGCAATTTGTGGCCAGAACCATCGGGCGTAGATTCTTTGCAGCAATTGCACCAAACGTTGCTTGACTTTAAAAGGAGCGGGCACGAAATGCAACTGGATCTTGCTCCAACTGATGCACATAATATTGCGCATGACTATATATATGTTTATTATGATGAATCTGTGTTGCTGCGCCAACTCACCATATATCCTTACATACAGTTGCTGGTTGTAGCCATATTTTTTGTTGTGGCTATAGTTGCATTGCTGGCATCAAAACGCGCTGAACAAAATCGTGTGTGGGTGGGCTTATCGCGTGAAACGGCACATCAATTAGGCACTCCTATATCATCGCTCATGGCTTGGAGTGAGGTGCTACGTGAGAGTTATCCTGATGATGTGTTGTTGCCCGAAATGGATAAGGATATTCAGCGGTTACAATTGATAGCCGAACGTTTCTCGAAAATTGGGTCTGCTCCCGAATTGTCAGAACATAACTTAGGGAATATTGTGCAGCAGGTGGCGGATTATTTTAGTAGACGTACTTCTGTTCGTGTAGAAATTAATGCACATGTGCCTGTGCAGCCTATTATGGCCCATGTGAATGCTCCTTTATTTGAGTGGGTACTCGAAAACTTATGTAAGAATGCTATTGATGCCATGCAGGGCGAAGGACGTTTAATATTGCAATTGGTGCCGCAGGTTTATGAAAAGCGTCATCGTGTCTTTGCACAGATTTTGGTAACCGACACGGGCAAGGGCATTCCACATAATCGCTTTCAAATGGTGTTTAAACCTGGTTTTACCACCAAACGTAGAGGGTGGGGCTTGGGGCTGTCGTTGGCCAAACGTATTGTTGAAGAGTACCATCATGGCCGTATTTATGTGCAGAGCAGTCAGGTGGGTGTTGGCACAACTTTTGCCATTGAAGTGGAACAAATAGTATGCGTTGGCGGAATTAGTTGACGGGTTTACGGGTTAACAGGTAAGTTTGTTGATTTTTTAACGTATTACCATTCAGCCTTTATCATAAAAAGTGATGTATAGCAACTTACTTGTTAACCTGTCAGCTTTTTAACCCGTAAACGAAGAACTCCGCCAACGGGTAGATAGTATAAAACTTTATTCGTTTGCTTTTGTAATATGCCGAGTACGAAGAATCCATTTGGTGATAAAACGCGGGCTGAGTGTTGGTATGCTGATATTTTTAGTTTGCCACACCATGAGTCAAAGGTGTATGCTCGCATGTCTATGCACAAAAGGGCAGCACAGTTCGCCCCATTTGCTGCATTGTCAACTTATCACGAATCTTTGTCAGAACAGAGTCGATACATAGAGGCTTTTAATGAATTAAATGCTGATGAACTTGAACAGTTGAATAGCACGTTGCAACGTTTGCTCTTACATAAGGGTGAGCAAATAAACGTAATGGTTAAGCACTTTGTGCCAGATGACAAAAAAGTAGGGGGGCGTTATGTAGAAACTCGAGGCTTGCTTGTAGATTGTAACGCTAACAAAAGAATCTTGACCATTAAGGTTGAAGGTCAACTTAGTAACATTCAGCTTTGCTATGTTGTAGGTTTAAAGCAAGTGTGAAACATTCTAACTCGTTATGAGTACAATAAAAAGGCTCACGATGTTTTTTGCATCGTGAGTCTTTCACATTTAACGTGCTAATGCTCGTAGTTATTTAGTAGAACTTTTTTTAGCTCTTGTGGTTGTTTTATGTGCGGTAGCTCTTTTAATGGTTTTTTGTGGAGCAGTATTTTTGTCCTCAACAGGAATGATTTCAGCTTCGGGTGCTTCCTCCTTCTCGTAACGAGCCAACATGTTTTGTAACTTCGAAATTTCCTTGTCTTTCATTTCAAGTTCCTCGCCTTGATTTTTAATGGTAGTCAGCAAGGAATTCAACTCTTCATTGTCAATGTCAAGTGGATAACGATCGTTAACGCGTGTAATGAAATCGCCCAAAATGTTCATGTAGTTAGTAAAGGCATCGTAGGGTGAGTCGTAAATGCCACGATAACCTCCGTAACTATTAGGTTTGGTGCTCATAAAGCGCAAATTGTTAGATGCTTGCAAGTAGTCAAAATCTTGCATTAGGCGACGGTCACGACAAATGCGCACACGATCGGCTATAGAGTAGAGCTTGTTGAAAGCTTCACGTTGCATCACATTGCCTAACCATGGAGAAAGGTCACGCTCTTCATCAACCCATGAAGTGGGGTAGGTTACGGTTAAGTCGCCAGCCGATTTAACACGACCACATATTTCAGATGGTGTGCTGAAGGTTATGCCACGCTTTTTAAATTGTGCGGGCAATGCTTTCATAAAGTCAAGAATGTTTGATGACAAGGGTTGGAAAATACCGAGTGCACACAATTCCATGAAGATGTTTACCACTTGCTCCTCTTCAGGCAATTGCGCAATCCAATCAGCATAGGTGTCGGCAAACAGGGGGTATTCGCTCCACGAAGAGTCGTTGAATCGGAATGAAATGTCCTCTGAAAGCGAATAGTCACGTAACAAAAGTTTCAAGCGTGGGTCGCGGCAACAATTGTATACAAAGTGTGGGCTCTTCCAACCCAACACGTGTTTTGCACCTTCAGCTAACATACCCTTAAAGCCCATTGATGCTACCAACTCGCCTATATCGTCAGAGTAAATAAGGCAAGAGTTGCGGAATATTTTGGGCTCTTGACCAAAGAGTGATTTTACCTTTTTACAAAGACGTGTAACCTCATCACGGAAGGTGTCTTCATTAATGAGTGATGAAAAACCATGCGAATAAGGCTCTGCCAAGAACTCAACACACCCTGTGTCGTTTAACTTCTGCAATAGTTCAATGCATTGTGGGGCATGATTTTCAAGCTGTTCAATAGCACAACCTGAAAGCGAAATGGCACACTTAAACTCACCAGGGTTAGCTTCAGCCATTTCGATGAGAGTTTGTAGGGCGGGTACATATGAGCGCTCAGCGGTTTCGGTTATAGAGCGAGCATTTTCATAATCATCGTAGTAGTAATGATCTGTGCCGATGTCGAAGAAGCGGTAACGCTTCAAGTGAATATTTTGGTGTATCTCGAAATATAGACAAACAGTTTTCATGATGCGTTTTTTAAGAGGTAATGGGGTTAGATGAGTTGTTGATAAACGTCATAGATGCGTTTCCCGACCTTCTCCCATGTAATTTGTGCAACTTCTTTTTTCCCTTCTTCTTTCAAGTATTGGTGAAGTGATTCGTTGGTACAAATAGAGTACATGGCATCGGCCATAGCGTTAATGTCCCAATAGTCTGTCTTGATGCATTTGTCAAGGATTTCGGCACAACCGCTTTGCTTTGAAATGATGGAAGGCACACCACATTGCATGGCTTCGAGAGGCGAAATGCCGAAGGGTTCACTTACTGATGGCATAACGTACACATCAGAGTCGGCAAAAGCTTCGTACACTTGCTGTCCACGCATAAAGCCTGGAAAGTGGAAACGATCGGCTATGCCTCGGGCGGCAACCATGTTAATCATGTCATTCATCATGTCGCCTGAACCTGCCATGCAGAAACGAATGTTGTGTGTGCGTTGCAGCACAAGCGATGCTGCCTCGACAAAATATTCAGGCCCCTTTTGCATAGTGATGCGGCCCAAGAAGGTAACAACCTTTTCTTTGCGGTGCTCGTGTTCACTGCGTTTTTTCTCAACCATGTCAAGAATGTCCTTTGATAGTGGATAAACGGCATTGTGCATGGTAATAACCTTTGCGGGGTCTTGATGGTAGTGGTTAATGACCGTTTGCCGAGTGAGTTCAGACACACACATAATGCAGTCGGCGTGATCCATACCATCCTTTTCAATGCTATAGACGGTGGGGTTTACATGTCCGCGAGAACGATCAAAGTCTGTGGCATGAACATGAATAACCAGGGGCTTTCCGCTGACACTTTTAGCATGAATGCCAGCAGGGTAGGTGAGCCAATCGTGTGCGTGAATGATGTCGTACTCTTGTTGGCGAGCAACAACACCCGCTACGATAGAGTAATTGTTAATTTCGTCTTGAAGATTGTCAGGGTAGCGACCTGAAAACTCAATGCAACCCAAGTCGTCGGTTAGTCGGTAATTAAAGTCGGCATAAATGTTGTCGCGTAGTTGATAGTAAAGTTCGGGTGACATTTTGTTACCCAAACGTTGCTTTACATAGTCATAGTCAACATCGCGCCAAACAATAGGTGTTTCGCTCAAGCCGATAATGTTCATAAAACTTTTGTCCTCATCGCCCCAAGGCTTGGGCAGGCAAAAGGTAATATGAACATCAGGCTGTGCGGACAAGCCTTTTGTGATGCCGTAGCTGGCTGTTCCTAAACCACCGAGAATGTGTGGGGGAAATTCCCAGCCAAACATGAGAACTTTCATAGTTATTTGATTAGTTTTGGAGTGAGTGAGGCTGCAATGCCACAGGTGCTCAAGGTGTAACCATCGGGGGATTTGCTTAAGTACATATATTATATATAGTAGAGCACTTGGGCTGATAGCTCGTTGTCACTTATTCCATGGCATTATTATATTTTTCAAGTAGTCGGAGAGCACGTAATATGCCACTAACATTCATGGCGAATGATATGGCACCACGACCATGGAAGGGTGGGTTGCCATCAAACAATTCAGGAATGGTTCCAACACAATGATAGAAGAGTTCCTCCTCAAAACCAATAAGCTTGCGCTCTATATAGTTTACTCCGCTCATGCGGTAAACACGCAGGTAGGCTTCCAAGTAAAAGCCTGTGAGCCAAGGCCAAGCGGTGCCTTGATGGTAGGCTAGGTCACGTTGTGTCTGTGGGCCAACGTACATGGGGTTATAGCCTCCGCTTTGTGGCGAAAGTGAACGTATGCCTTTGGGGGTAACCAATTCTTTGGTGCAAATGTCAAGTACTGACTTGCGCTCTTTCATGTCGAGTGGTGAGTAGTCAAAGGCTATGGCAAAGAGTTGGTTAGGACGTACGCTCCAATCCATCATCTGTCCGTCAACATAGTCAAGCAGGTAACCATATTCGTTTAAAAATACATCTTTAAACGACCTTGCTACTAATTCGGCTGTAGTTCTAACTTTTACCAATAAGTCTTCATACACGTCTTGCCCATTTTCAAGAATGAGCTGTTCAAAGAACTTGATGGCATTATACCAAAGGGCATTGAACTCAACAATGTAACCAGAACGTGGCACAATGGGCTGACCATTTGACTGTGAATTCATCCATGTAATGGCTCGGTCGC
Organism: uncultured Prevotella sp.; assembly: GCA_900546605.1. Lineage (GTDB taxonomy): Bacteria > Bacteroidota > Bacteroidia > Bacteroidales > Bacteroidaceae > Alloprevotella. The sequence goes on along the minus strand of URDV01000003.1, from coordinate 15,498 downwards.
GACCATTGGCATAAAGTAACCCATTGTCGTGAACAAACAAATTAGGGTGTTGACCATTCCAAATGTAGTCCATTATCTCTTTGAAGAGTTTACCATACTTTTCGTAGCATGCTTTGCGCGAGGTATATTTGGCATATTGCTGAATGGTCCATGTGGCCCAAAGCAGAGTGTCGGGTTGTTCCATTTCATAAATGTCAACTGACATCGGCTCCTTCTGTATAAAGTTGTGTATGGCCTTTGCCGCAGTGGTCATGTACTCTTCAAACCTATCGCGCTCGCCAATGGCAAGTGTTAGGCCAGGTAGTGAGATAAATGTGTCGCGTGCTCGAGCTTTAAACCATGGATAACCTGCCAATAAATACGATTCGCCATCTTTGTTGACGCGAAATTGGTGAGCAGCATTTACTAAACAATGGTAAAAACTATCGCGGTGGTCAATGTGGCTAATCTCCTCCTCCATGAGCGTGTTAATTTGTTCCGCTTCAATAGGAGCAATGCCTGCACTAAATACGATGCTTTCACCTTTTTTGATTGACATTTCAAAGTAGCCTGGTACAAGCAAATCTTCAGTTGCATTGTAACCGCGTTCGCGCTCTTTGGGATAATCCATGCCACGATACCAATCGGGGCAATAGTGCCAATCAGTGGGCTTAGATGTTTGCATGTATAGGTCGGGGTAACCTTGATATAGGCACATGCGAATGCCATTCTCTACTTCATTATAACTGCGGTTAGCTACTCCGTTTTCATGTGTCCATTGCCGAACACTGCGAAAGGCTAAGAATGGACGCAAGCGTAGCTGAGTTTCAGAGTGAGCGTCAAGTAACGTATAACGAACATAAATACGGTGAATAGAGGTGTCAAAACTTAATTCTTTTCGTAATAGGACGCCTCCAACGCGATAGGTCCAAGTGGGCACTTGTTCCCATTCAAAACTTACTATATATTTATGTCCTTTAGGACTATAGTTCTCGCCTTGGTATTTGTGTAATCCCAAATTGAATTCGGCTCCATGCTGTATAACAGTTTCGTCAAGTGACGAGAGTAACACATGATTCTCGTCATCCAGTTCAGGAACGGGTATAACGAGTAAGCCATCATATTTTCTGATGTTACAACCAACCAAAGTCGTTGAGCAATAAGCACCAGACCTATTGGTAATGAGCATCTCTTTGTAAAGAGACTCTTGCAAGTTGGTCATTTGCGCTTTATCGAATCTTAGATAGCACATGGCGATTGATGTGATTTTAAGGTTTAGAAATCTATTATCTGTTTCGCTCGTTAGGGCTATTTGCTATTTGTAAACAATTATCTGTCACTTTGCAACATAGCTTTAAGCTATACAGGGTTGATTTGTCATGCCGATTTTTCATTCGGCAATCAAAAGTAGAAAAAAAAAGTTGAGTCAGAAAGCTTTTTCGTAAAAAAATGCGTTTCTTCATGTTTTTGTAGCAAGAGTTTACAATTTAGCCTATAGCGTTTGGCTATTTTTAATAAAAACACTAATTTTGCTCCATATAGGGGCTTGGCGCATACATGGCGTAGCCCTTCATTATTTATAATGTGCATGCGTTATGTGTGGATGATGCTGATAGGCTTACATGTAGTGTGTACATTGCTAAACTTTGATTTCTAATCTATTTATAACATAAAATTGTTGGCGGTGTAAAAGATGGCATTACAATCTTAAAAAAATAACTGCCTGATTCATTAGGTGCCATGACAAAAGTTGAAAGATTTGATAAACGTAAAGTCGCCCAGTCGTTGAGCGACATATGGGATGTGTTGACTGACGAGGAGCGCAATTATCTGTGTGATAACGTCAGAGTTGAACGTTTTAAGAAGAATGAGGTCATTTATCATGAAGGTGACCAACCTGATAATTTGCTTTGCTTATTATCGGGTAAAGTAAAGATTTATCGTGAGGGCTTAGGTGGGCGCTGCCTGACTAATAGAGTTCTGCGTTCTGTGCAATATTTTGGGTATAGGGCTTCAATGGCTGGTGAGACTTATGTAACTAGCGCATCGGCCTTTGATGAGAGTACGATAGTGGTTGTGTCTATGCGTGCAATGTATCATTTAATGCAACAGAACACAGGGTTGTGTCATTTTTTTATGCATGCATTAGCTACCGATTTGGGCAAAGCTGATCAACGCATCGTGAGCATTACGCAAAAACACATCCGTGGTCGCTTAGCTGAAACACTGCTTGACTTGTTAGACGTTTATGGTTATGATCAAGATGGCAAAACACTTGATTTGCACATAACGCGTGAAGATATGGCTAATTTGTCGAATATGACAACAAGTAATGCTATTCGCACATTATCAACCTTTGCTACTGAAGGTTTGGTTGAGGTGCATGGACGATACATTAAGTTGTTGGATGTTGAGGCTTTGCAGCAAATATCTGATAATGGGTAATTGTTATAAAGGCGAAGAACTATGTTTTAGTGGTGCTTTGTAAATAGTACTTTCGCATAGTTATGATGTATAAGTGAGCGTAAGTTGATGCTCATACTTATAATATATAGCTATGGGGTTGGCTTGTTAAGATCGTTTGCGTAATTATTTCATTTAAATCGTATTGAAAGATAAATGTGCTAAGTTTTTTATTGGTTCATATTCAAAATCGTCTTTTTAATGATTTACCTTCAATAGCGACAAAATGCGATGTTAACCGACTAAATAAAATAGTATGAGAAAGTATATAATTAGCAGTTTACTCTTGGGACTACCAATAGGAGTTTGGGCACAAGATGTGACAAAAAATGACAGCACAAATGTTCAATTAAACGAAGCGATTGTTGAGGGGGCGAGTATCATTCGCCATAATGGGTTTGACACGTACTTTCCTTCGGATGCACAACGCACACATTCGTCAAATGCGCTTGATCTATTATCAATGGTGGCTTTGCCTGGTATTCACGTTGACCAAGTGCAGAAGAGCATTATCAGTAGTACGGGAGCAAGTGGTGTTGTGGTAAAGATAAACAATGTAGAAGCTACACTCGAACAACTGCAGAGCATTCCCCCTTACTTGGTTACAAAAATTGAATATAGCACAATGCCTGGCATGAAGTATGGTACAGGAACTGGGGCTGTTATTAATATTAAGACCAAGCGCGATGATTATGGCTTTGCTGTGGGACTGAATGCGATGAATGCCGTTTCTGATAATTATAACGACGACGGCGTATGGGCTAAGGTATGGAACAAGAAGTCTGAATTTGGATTGCAATACAACTTCAAACTTAATAACATTAAGAAGGCTTACAATAAGAGCAACGACACTTTTCACTTTGCTGACGGAACGATAAAGCAATATACCAAAGACGGAAAATTTAAAGGTGGCAATTTTAGAGATGACGCTTTATTATTGAGCTATAACTACACGTTGGAGAACAAGCGTGTGTTTGACGTGAAGGCTTCGTTTGACTACAATCGCTTTCCCAATCGCTATTTAAATCAACACGTAACGGGGGCTGAAGATTACACCTTACGCACCAATACGCAAAGTGACGAAAAGGTGTATTTGCTAAAGACGTATTATCAAGAGCAACTGAACGCTAAAAGCACGTTAGAGGCAAATGTGGGCTTTGCTTATTTAGACAATGCGTATGACAGAGGTTTCGCCTCGCCTTGGAGTAATTATGCCTACAAGGTGAATGGCAATAAGTATGCCACCTACGCTAAGTTGGACTTTGTACATCAACTTTCGTCGAAGAGTCAACTATCGTTTGGTTACCAACAAAGCTATGACTATACACGTAATAAGTACGTAGGTACGAACAATCAAGCGGCTAAGATTAATGACGATACGGAATACTTGTATGCTGAATATGCATTATTCTTGCCTAAATTTTACCTATCGGTGGGAGTTGGTGAGAATAGAATACGAACGGCGCAGATGGGGAACAACAATGTGTTTTGGGCTTTCCGTCCTCAAGTGCTCTTGCAATATAACTTGAATAAAGAATGGAGTTTGATGTATCGTTATAGCCGCAACGCGACGACACCTACGCTGGCCGACTTGACAGAATATAGTCGCCAGGACGACGTATTACAGTGGACGGTTGGTAATGCAGCGCTGCGCCCTTATAATACCGACACGCACATGTTGGTGGCTGATTTTCAGAAAAAGAGCACTACACTTCGTATTTATGCCCTTTACGAATATGCTTATAATGGTATCGGGCAGATGATTCTTGAAGACGGGGGTAAATTTGTTCATCAAAACGTGAATAACGTGCGAAATCGCCACTTTGAATCAGCTGTGTATTGGGGGCAGTCATTCTTCAATCGTGCTCTGACTTTTTACGTTGAACCTAAGTGGCAGTACGACGATGCAAGAGGCATGAATAAACATACGAACGCTCAGCTGAGTTTACAAGCTGGCTTAAATGCTTTTTACAAAAATTGGAGTTTTAATGGGTATTACCGCACGGCAACGGAGGCATTGTCGGGCGATATGTTAACGCACAACTGCTCAACATCGGACGTTAACGTTGGCTATCGCTACCGCGCCTTGCAACTGAAACTTGGCTTACGAAATGCGTTTAGAAGTAAAGGTAAAAGTGGCGAAACGAGGTTGATGACAGATAAGTTGATTAGCAGCTTATCAAGCGGCAATCGTGCTTTTGGCAACATGGTGTACATTTCGTTATCGTGGAGCCTGATGAGAGGTAAAATGATAAAGACAGCTCAGGCTAAAGATACACCTGTAAATACGGATGCGGGTATTGTTAAATAAGGCCTATCACCCTCCCTAAAACTTTTACTACCTCGAGTTTTCTATTGGGATTCTGATAGATACGCAGCAAGTAAAGATAATTTCTAATTTCGATTATTGGTGTCCGACGCGCGCCACGAATGCAAGCTCACCTGGGGGGGGACGCGTCGCCCCCAGGTGAGGATGTTCTATGCTCATGTACAATTGAGTACTATAGTCATGTACAGTTGAGTATGGAGATTTTCTACGGCACAACTTTTACAAAGAACACACTTTGGGGACTGACGGATATTCTGTATATTCAATTGGGAATGTCAGTCAAGAAACCATCAAAAAATATTTTGAAAACCAAGGGTAGCTGCGCTACCCTGCATTTTTCATCCCCTAAGCTAAAGACTTAGGGGGGGCAAATACGCTTTCTATAAACCAAGTGATGCATAAAGCAAAAAAAGAGAACTAAGTAAAAACTTAATTCTCTTTTCTATGAGGTACCCAGCAGATTCGAACTGCTGTACACGGTTTTGCAGACCGCTACCTAGCCACTCGGTCAGGGTACCAAATGTTGAATGTTGCGGTGTGTACGGGACTCGAACCCGTGACCCCATGCGTGACAGGCATGTATTCTAACCAGCTGAACTAACACACCATTCATTTTATTTGGTTTTGCTATCGTTTGTTTCAGTGTTGTTTGTTTCCCGATTGCGAGTGCAAAGGTACGACTTTTTTGTGAAGTACCAAACTTTTCCTAAGTTTTTTTCAAAAAATCTTCAGAAAAAGTGCAATTTCCTCATATTTTCCCTCTCGAAAGCTCCAATCGGGCAGTTTTGCTACTACTTTATAGCCATTGTTTTGAAACAGATAAAAGGAGGGGAGATTGTGTGGTGAAACGTAGGCGTAGAGTGAGTGAATGCGTAATCGCTCGGTGGCGTAGTGTTCCATCAGTTGCAATGCTCTTTGTCCGTAGCCTTGACCTTGGTAGGCACGGAGTAGGGTGATGCCCACTTCGGCTCTGGCATTGAGTGAGGAGTAATTAGTGAGGTCAATGAGTCCGATAGGTTGTGATGAAGTGTGAGCCTTGGGTGAAATTGTGCTATCTGACTGAGGACTGTTTGCTATATCAATTACGAGTCGCAATTGTCCGCATTCATATATGTTGTCCGATGATGCTATATAATTTTTAAGAGCAAAGCGCGAGTAGGGTCCATCGGTGTTTGAAGTGTTCCATAAGCGTTCATCGTTTTCAATGGTGTAGAGTAACTCCAGGTCTTCAGGTTCAAGGGGGCGTAGGTGCATATATATTATAGGTGTTGAGAGAAAAAGGCTACGTGTTAGTTTATCTCATCATGTTTGGGCCAGCAAAACACGAAACCAGTTAGGGTGATAAGAAGACAGAACAAGGCGCTACGGCTATTAACCACCCCGTAGTAGGTAATGAGGTTAACAAGTATGGCCAATGCTAAAATGCTTGTGCGTAGCATGTTCCATTGTTGTAGGTGTTGTGGGTGCTTGTTAAGTTTGCTACGTATGCCCTTGAAAGCAAATAAGCGTAAACTGCCCCATGTGCAGGCTAATGTGAGCACAATGCAGAGCATATTAAGTGCATAAGCTGTTTGCGCATTGGCTTTAACGTAGCCAATGGGCAAAATGTTGCATTCACATAATAGGGCAAAAATGGCAATGGCGCACCATACACTTAGGTAGATGGTACGGGCAAAGATGAGATTTTGTGGTTGTTGGGTTGATTCGTTGTTCATAATAAGGGGCTATTTGAGTGGTGTACGTCCTAATATTGATCGGCCAAGTGTTACTTCATCTGTGTATTCTAAGTCATCACCTATGCTGACACCTCGTGCCAAAACAGATAGCTTGATGCCAGTGTCGGCCAATTTGCGTGAGATGTAAAAGTTGGTGGTGTCGCCTTCCATGGTGGGGTTTAGGGCTAAGATGATTTCGTTGATGTTGCCAGTTTGTACTCGTGCAAAGAGTGACTCTAACTCTAAATCGGAAGGCCCAATTCCATCCATGGGCGAAATAACACCTCCTAACACATGATATAGGCCGTGAAATTGTCCTGTGTTTTCAATTGACATGACGCTATGTATGTTTTCAACTACGCATATGGTTGATTTATCACGTTGTGGGTTAGCACAGATGTCGCATACTTCGGTGTCGGATATGTTGTGACACACTTTGCAATGTTTTACGTCATCGCGTAGGTGGGTTAAACTGTCGCTAAAGCTATGCACCGTGTCTTTGTTTTGTGATAGTAGGTAAAGTGCAAAGCGTAGAGCTGTTTTGCGGCCTACACCAGGTAGGCGGGTGAGCTCTTGCACGGCATGCTCTAATAGTTTTGAAGGGTATTGTTCGTTAATCATTATGGTGCAAAGGTAATAAATATGTAGGTGTTCAGACTCTTTTTTTATGATGAAAGTTTATGGTCATGAATCATCCTATAGGCTTTTTAATGCTATTTTGCAGCCAAAGTTGAACACATGGTCGTGTGACATGCCTGTAAAGACACCAATGTCCATTAAGTGGGTGCTGAACCCATATCCCGCTTCAGCATAAAAACCTAAAGCATGAACAGAAAGCATGTTGAAGTAAATGCGTTCTGTTTGTACAATGCGCGATATGAAAGGTATGCGTGAAAGTGCTAACATGGGACTTTCGTAAGTCGAGGTGCAACGTACGTAGTAACGTGACTCATTGTACCAACGGGCACTAAGTAGTTGAAATTCGCCTGTTAGCTCGTCAGTCCATCCTTGTGGAACGTAGTTAAAACGTAAGAAGTCGTAGTCAATAAAGCAATTGTTGCCACGTTGCGTGTAACATCCTATGCCTGCTCTGAAATAGAGAGTGCGAAGTGCATAAAGTGGTAGGCGATAGCGCACATCACCCTCAATGCGTTCGTAGTAGGTGGCGTTTCTGTTAAGTCCGAAACCTCGTTCATATTGGGCTATGAATGTGGGGTAATGTGAATAGAGTGGAATGCAGCGATTATTGTTGCGATAGTAATATTGTGCAGGTGTCCATTCAATCTGTATGCTTGGTGCTAACGAACTTAGGTGATGTGATAGCCCCATGGTAGCAGTAATGTTGTTCCAGTCAACTAAAACACGGTGGTGATAGCGTGATCCCAAAGTAATGTTAAGTCCGGGAAGGGGCGAAAAGGTAAAGTTGCACAAGGCATAATTGTCGCGGTAATCATTAAATCCATAATGGTTGATGATGTTGTTAATTGAGTCAAAGTTTTCCATTCCTTTGAGTCGTTGTCGTAGCTCTTCAGCTTGCTTGTTATTATAGCTGCGTGCACCTCCCCCCACCTCAAAAGTGAGCAAAGCATTCTTTTTAGGCCAAAAACGTAGGTTTAAAGGCACTTGCCAGTAAACTTGCTTTTGCTTAAAACTGTAGCCTACAACTGGACTAAACTGAATGACATCATCGCTGATGTTGGGATTCTTGTTAAGGGTAAACTTTATGCGTGTTCGCAAAGAAAGTCCTTTTGCTCCGCTCCATTGTAGCATAGATGGGGTGATAATTGCAGGCAGTTTAAGTTGGGCATAGCCATCGTTGCTCAGATTAAGTGCGTGTGATGATAAGAGTATGTTTTGGGTGTGTTTACCGAGCGTGTTATGTTGGTGTGCTACCTTGGGGTCTGCTAACGTAGGGTCATTAGGTAGGTTGAAGGTAGAGTCGTTCTCATTTAGTGCGTTATGTTGCTTAAATTGCTGTTTTTCACTTTCGCGCAAGGCCATGGGACGGATGGCATCGAAGTAAGAGGCCGAAGTAATCATTTGGGTGGTGTCAATACGCAACCAACATTGCTGTGTTAGGTCATATTTATCGCGGTGCTTTGTGTGATGCGGTAATGGACAACTGAAAGAGTAGTGGGCAAAAAGGTCAGTTGTCTCGAGCACTTTGTTGCCTAATAATTTAAAGTTTGACACGATGCGCATGCGCTGTGGAGTTAGTTGTTCAAGTCCATTGCGCCCCATGCGTGCATTTACAGTTATGTGTTGTAATTGTATATTAAATTGTAGTATGAAATGTGTGATAGCTCCTGTTTTTATGTCAACATCGGCATAACCTTTGGCTAATTGGTCATTGCTAAAGCGAGGCTGAATGTGCATACGTACGGTGGTGGCTGTTGTGCCATTACCTAAATGTGTGAATACGTAGCTATAGTGATAAAAACGGCTGTTGCGACGATTAAAAGGATTGAGCAATTGGTCAATAAATAGTTTCGCGTCATAAATTTGAAAATTAAATCGACTATATGACGTGAATCGTTCAGGTTGCAGATAGCGATTGGTGGAGTGATAGGCTATGACTTTGCAGTCAATTTCACCAGGTGGCCGCATTTGCAGCATGAGTTGCGCTTCGGTTACATATTCGTTTCGTCCGCGTTCTAATCGTGGCATGTTGGGCAAATATCGAACAATGGGGCCACAGCGTTGTGTAAACATGTTGTGACGCAAGTAGAGTGTTACCATGCTTTCGCTTAAGCGTGGTGTGCCTTCCTTTTGTGCTTTGATAAATTGGTTGATGCTATCAGCAAATGCAAATACACGATTTTCAATGTGTTGTACTTGTGCTTGCATGTATATGCCCCCATACAATATAGCGACAAGTAGTAATGCTACTCGTCGTAGTAGTGTGTGTGTCTGGGTGTGCGGAAGGTACATAGAAACTTTTTGTTGGCGTTGAAATAAGGTGAATTGCGGGTTTGATTCTTTTGATTGTGATGAGTACGGAAGAGGGTAAATAAGTAAGTGCTCAAATTATATTAAAAGTGTTTTGATGAGTCTATCAGTATATATAGAGAGAAGTCGTCTAAACTTTTCTGACGAAGATTATATTTAAAGTTTTATCTCTTCTACATTCAATATTTACCTTCTTTTTGGGGCTTTTTTAGGACTATCATCGGTTGTGTAGCTCGCTACATTTCTTATTTAAGTCCTATAAATCTCCTCAAAGATAGTGCAAACCGAGAGCAGAGATGCAAGCTTGGTTGCAATCTTTGCCAAGGTGCCGCCTATCTTATAAAAAGATAAAGGCAAAACTTGAATTCCATAAAAGTTTAGACAACTTCATACACATTCAACATAAAAAGAACTTTATACACCTACATTAATAATGTAAGGAGAATACATTCTATCACGTTGTCAGCAAAATTGAATGAGGCTATTAGCTGCGGCTAACAGCTTTGACTCCCCTCACGGTACGCAGCTTTTTGATGAGTCCCGTAAGGCGTTGCGTGTCGTCAACCAAAATGGTGAGTATGCCTGAGAATAAACCATCGTTAGAGTCAATGTTGATGCTACGCAGCATGATGTGTTCCTCTTTTGATATAATGGAGGTTATGTTGTTAACAATGCCCAAGTCATCTTGCCCAACAACGTGTAGCGTGATGGGGTATGAACCTTGTCCTTTTCCAGCCCAGCGGGCTTTCACTATGCGATAGCCAAAACGTTGACGTAGTGCTGGAGCATTAGGGCAGCTTGTGCGATGAATTTTAATGCCACCATTAACAGTCACAAAACCGAATATATCATCGCCATAAACGGGACTGCAGCAACGTGCCAGTTGGTAGTCAAGGCCTTTAAGATCACGACCAATAACTAATTCGTCTTGCTCACCTTTGGCTTTTACTCCAATTTCGCTCTCCATGCTGAACTCTTCAGCTGAGCGTGTGGCTGCACGCTCGGCAATGCCTTGCTCGCGTTTGCCTAATTCAACATAGGTGTCAAGTGCATGGTTAATGTCGACCTTGTCGTTGGCCAAAGCTTTGAAAAAGTCAAAACTCTCTTTGTAACCTAATTTTTTGATAAGTTGATTAACCAATGCTTCATCCCAATCTATCTTTCGGTTACGCATTTTGCGCTCAAGCGTCTCCTTGCCAAGCGCTGTTTCGCCTGCGGTTAGTTCGCGTACGGCAGCTCTGATTTTTGAACGTGCATGGTTGCTCTGTGCTATTGATAACCATTCAGACTTTGGTTTTTGGGTAGTAGAGGTGAGTATTTCAACCGTTTGTCCGCTTTCAAGAGGCTGACGTATTGGATAGTTCTTCCCGTCAATTCTTCCGCCTACACATCGGTTACCTACGCCTGTGTGTATGGTGTAGGCAAAGTCAAGTACGGTAGAGTGGGGCGGTAAACGATAAAGGTCACCTTTAGGTGAGAATACGTACACATCTTGTTCCTTTAAGTCAGATGAAAGACTTTGTGTGAGTAAGCCCTCATTGCCTGTTTCAAGCGCTGAGCGAATGTCGGCTAACCATGAGTCAACGCCACCACTACTGCTCTTAACACCTTTATAACGCCAGTGGGCAGCTAAGCCATGTTCAGCAATCTCGTCCATACGCTCTGTGCGTATCTGCACTTCTACCCATTTATCTTCGGGCCCCTTCACCGTGATGTGCAGACTTTCGTAGCCATTACTCTTGGGCACAGTAAGCCAGTCGCGTAAGCGCTTTAAGTTGCTCTCATACTTGTTAGTAATGAGCGAAAAAACCTTCCAACATTGCTCTTTTTCTTTAGCCAATGGGGCATCTAAAATAATGCGTATGGCAAATAGGTCGTACACACCATTGAACCCACATTGCTGTTTCTTCATTTTTTGCCAAATAGAGTGAATACTCTTGGTGCGGCCTTTCATGTGGTAGTGCAAGCCTTCGCTGTCAAGCATTTGGCGTATTGGGGCAATGAAACGTTCAATGTAGGCATCGCGTGCACGCTTTGTAGCATTCAAATTCTCCTTAATCATGTAGTAGGCATCATGCTCCAAATATTTGAGGCTGAGGTCTTCGAGTTCACTTTTCAACTTGTAAAGTCCCAACTTGTGTGCTAAAGGCGCATATAAGTAAGCGGCTTCTGTACTTACTCGTCGTTGAGCTTTAATGTTCTCAACGTCTTTTATGTGGCGCATGACATTTACGCTGTCGGCTATGAGCATAAGTATGATGCGCATGTCTCCTGCTTGCGCAATGAGTAGGTTGCGAAAGTTGTCGGTGCGCATAGCTTCAGTTTTTACCTCAATGCTTTCAACGCGTATAAAGCCGCGTAAGGTGTTGGCTATGTCTTTGCCAAAAAAACGTTCTATTACGTCGCATTGTTCAGCTGTGCGTACCACCGAACGTAACATGTAGGCTGTTAATGCGTGTCCGCGTAATCCTATTTCGTCAACAGCCAAGCGTATGGCCTCGGCCGCTAAAACGATGCGGTTGAGTCCGAATTCGTCACGTATGAGGCTTTCGTTTGTGGCAATGGCACTATTGATGTAATCGGCTAATTGATGCACCTCGTCATGGTTGGGGCGTACGTGCTCGTTGTGATAAATGCCCAACAAAGCTTTTACAAAGTTGTTGCGTTCAGCAAAATCTCTTTTCATATCGCTCATAGTCATTTAAGTGTGCGTAAGTAGGTTTTCAAAATAATTTTGTACGCCTACTTAGTAATGGGTAAAAAATAACTTGCTCAATTTGTAGAGTCAACCCGTTGGCAGATTTCTTGGTGAACGGGTTAATAAGTTGACAAGTTAAGAAGTAAGTATGCTATACACCACTTATTATGTTAAAGTCAGGATGGTAAGAAGTTGAAAAACTTGACAAACTTACCTGTTAACCCGTTAACCTGTCAACTCTTTAACTAATTTCGCCAACGCGTAGAGTTAATAGTAGGGGATAATTGAGCATGTTCTTTTAGCTGTTTTTGAAACCTTCGCTCAGTCTCATAGCTCGCTATACTCTTTTGCTTAGGCTCCCCAAACGACTAAAAATATATGCAAAAATTGCTCAACTTATTCTTTTACCATTACTTAATTTTTTTTGCAATATGTAGACTTGGTATGTGAGTGTCTTGACAGAGTCAGACAATGTCTCGTTTTATTTACCAATATTCTACATCGTTACGTTTTAAGCCTATGTCTAGGTAGGGGAAAATGTGCTAAATTTTAAAGAATGTGTTGCGTTAAAAGCGTGCTGTTACTTGCACGTCAACTGTGTTGTAGCGCGAGTCCTTGCGCTTGCTCGGGTCGGTAACGTGGCGTGCTGTGCGGTCGTCGGTAAAGGTGTAGTTGAGTTGAAATATCAAGTTCTTACCTAAGGTGTAATTGCCCGAAATTCCATAATTGGTGCAGAGTGAGTTCCATGAGTGCTTGTCGTTGCGGTAGCAGTCATAGCGCCCATACACTTTCAATCCCTTGGCAATAGGTGCTCCTATGGTGGCATACCATGCGTCAGAATGGTCAGGAGCTGAAGCATCAGTAACGACGCCGCCTGTTGAACTCATGTATTCACCACGAACGGTCCAATTGCTTTCATATTTTAAGCCTGCTCCCCAACGTACACGTTTTACGCTTTTAAGAGTGCCTTCAGAACCAGTAAACTTTTCGTTAGTGTATTTACCATTCCATCCAAAACCTCCGATGCATAGGTTCTTGACAGGCGAAATCCACATGCCACCAATCAAATCTTTGTGGTGGTCTTTATCGGCATGGTTAATTCCTTGTCCGTTGAAAAGGCCCACTTGGTAATGAAGCCATTTGTGTCCATCGGCTGCAGGTAAAACGTCGCCTTGTAGTTGAAAACCTAAGTCGCGTCCAGAACTTTTGTTAAAGCTGCCTTCTCCATTTCGGTCGTTAATGGAGGCTAACTTCATGGTGGCTTGTGAGTAGGAACCCATGCCAATGGCTAAAGGACTCATAGGGTTCTCAAAACCGAAAGAACGTTTGAATTGTCCTAACTTGATGCGTAAAAAGTCAAATTTTTGCCATTCAATGAAGGCGTCAAGTACACGTGGTCCTTTGTTTTCGCCAGGAGCACCATTTACTTCAAACTGCATTTTGTAGTAAAAGTCTCGGTAAACGTGTCCGTCGGCATAAAGACGAATAAAGCGCAAATCAAAACCTCCATTGGTAGCTTCTCCCTTGCGGTCGTTAATGCTATATTTGCCCATAATGTAGCCACCGAACTTTATGCTCGGTTGCATTTGTTGCATCATTTTCGATGTGGCTTTTTTAGCCGTGATGGTATATCCCTCTGTTTCATAGTCTAAGTCGTTAAAGGCTTTTTCATGACTATCAGCCCATGAACATATAGGGATGAGTGCTAATATTGGTAAAAGTAATGCTGTTTTCATATGGTTGTTTTTTTCTTGAAATAAGATAGACTACAATTGAGCAATTTATCTTTCTCTACAAAAGTAGATATAATATGTTGAAGCACCAAGGAAAATGCGAATTTACTCCTAATGATGTGGACTTGTAGTGTCCATGTTGAGAAATGGCATGTAAAAATGCAGAATTGGTCCAAGTTTTTATGAAATTCAATATATGATTGAAGATGAGCTACACATCGGCAACTATTGTAAGCAAGTTTGCATCTTTGTCGATATTTGCACTATCTTATAGAAAAACGGCTAATAGGGAAGTTCAAGATTGAATTTAGAAAAAATAAAAGTATTGAAACTTCGTCAGGAAAGTTTATACCAATTCATAATGTGCAGATGAATATGCTCTTCTATATATTTGTCCATTGGCGGATTTCTTGGTGAACGGGTTAACAAGTTGACAGTTAACAAGTTAACGGGTAAGTAAGCGATACACCACTTATTATGTTAAAGGTAGAATGAGTAGAATGATAAGAAGTTAAAAAACTTGACAATCTTACCTGTCAACCTGTTAACCCAGTTAACCTGTTTACTAATTCCGTCAACACGTATGCATTTGGGCAAAAGTACAAGTCAAAATTTTTTATCTGCACAAAATGATGCCCCTATTTAGTAGCTTTAATGACCTATGAAATAAGGTTTAAAAATAGGGTAATACATCCAGTGTTGATAATGTCTACAAACATAGCACCCACAATGGGCACAATGAGAAATGGCTTGATGGTGTAATGATACTTATAGCAAACGGCACTCATATTGGCCATCGCATTGGGAGTAGCCCCCAGTCCAAATCCGCATACGCCCGCTACTAATACGGCTGCGTCGTAGTCGTTGCCTAAAAGTTTGAACGCAACGAACCATGCCATTAGAGACATAATAATAACTTGTGCAGCTAAAATAAGAAGAAGTGGACCCGCTAATTGTTCTAATTCCCATAGCTTGAGTGATATCATGGCCATGCCTAAAAACATGGATAAGCAAATGTTGCCCACACTTACAATTTTATCCATCTCAAGTTTGTCGCCCATGTGTAGCCATTCAGCACCACAGCGCACCAATGCTGCTATAATGAGTGCCCCGAAATAGGTGGGGAATGTTATGCCTGTGAGAGATAATAGTTTACTGGCTACTGTGCCTAATGCCATGACGATGAGTAGTGAGTAGGTGGCCTTAGCATATTGCTGAAATTCATGCTCGTTGTCGCTGATGTGTTGTTGATGTCCAGCTGGAGTTGATTCTTCGCTTTCAATACCCGCCATGGCAGGGTCTATTACATAATTCTTAGGCTCGAGATGTTCTTGTGTTAGCTTCGTACGAATAATGCGTTCAGCAATAGGGCCTCCAATAACCGAACCTGCTATCAGTCCAAAGGTGGCTGCTGCCATTGATATGGTTAATGCTCCGTTTAGTCCCATTTGTTCTAACGTAGAGCTAAATCCGCCTGCGGTGCCATGTCCTCCAGCCATCGAAATAGAACCTGTGGCCATGCCTATAAGGGGGTTAATGTGTAATATATGGGTGAGTGCTATGGGAATAGCATTTTGCAACACAATGATGAGCACTAATAAAAGGAGTAATTTGGCCAATGTACTACCTCCT
>URDV01000002.1 GCA_900546605.1 uncultured Prevotella sp. | reverse complement strand
ACAAAGATATGGATTATTGGAGGGGGAATAAAGTCGGCTTAGTTCGGATGGTTACATGATTACTATGCGCTACTGTGAGCCTTTACTTAACACAAAGCAAAAGAACTCCCACACTTGCCATCACTCGGCATGTGCGGGAGTTCTTTAGTTATCTTTTAAAACCCATTGGCGGAATTACGGGGTAACGGGTAAGTATGCAATACTTTTTACATAAGTGTGTTAAAGTAAAAATGATTAGACAAACTTACTTGTTAACTAATTCCGTCAACTCATATATTATGTGATTATTTCACACCATCCTTTTCGGTCATGTCAGTTGGACGCATTGACACGGTGATGCAGTTGTTCTGCTTGAGCAATACGTTGTTGACAAAGTCTTGAATATCCTTTGAGGTGACGCTCTTGAGCGTAGCCTCATAGTTGGTGTAGAGGTCCTTGTTCCAAATTACCTTTTCAGTAATGAGGTTGAGCCAATATCCGTTTTTCTTTTGACTATCAGCATAGTCCTTCAACTCAAATGCTACGACTTTTTCGAGTTCATCGGCAGTTACACCATTCTTAGCAATATCATCAATGCCTTGCTTCATGAGCAACAATGCAGAGTCAAGTTTGGCTGGCTTAACAGGACACTGTGTGATAAGTGTGTAACGATCGGTGCGCTCATAGCTGGCACTACCATCGGAGCCAACACTGTAGGCAATGCCTGCATCCTCGCGAATGCTCTTAAGATAACGCTGTGTAAGCACTTCGCCTAAGGCATTGATTACGGCAGCCTCCTTCATTGAATAGGGGTTTGTACCATTCCACACCTGTACGACAATGGCCTGGGGTGTTTCCATTTGACGATAGAAGTGGTTGTTAACAACACCCTTAACTGGCTCTATTTTCAAGTTAGCGCACTGTTCACGTTTCTTTATACCCTTGAGCGGTGCAATGTACTGCTCGGTGAATGCACGGAGTGAGTCAACATTAAATGCACCAGTGAAGAAGAAGTCGAAGTCGCCTGCTGAGTTGTAACGTTCAGTGTAGAGTTTCTTGATGGTTTCATAATTGGCCTTGTCAAGGTCTTTCAACTTGAGCGAAGCACGCAAAGGGTTGTGACCATAGATGGTGCTGGTGAGTGAATCAGAGAATGCCTTCATGGGTTGCTTTTCGGCATTTTCAAGTGATGTGCGATAAAAGTTTAAGTTGTTGTTGTAACCATCAACATCGTTAGCGGGTGTTTGGAAACGAAGGTAGATGAGTTCGAAGAGTGTACGCAAGTCCTTAGGTGTAGATGTACCCGAAAGGGTTTCGGTGTTGCGATCGAGCATGGCATTGCAGCTAACTTGCTTTCCAGCAAGTTTCTTTTGCAACTCAGTGTTGGTAAAGTTGCCCAAACCAGTTGAGTTCATTACGCTTGCAAACAACTTGGTGTTGATGGGGTCCTTAGCAATAACGGCATTTTCGCCACCAAAGCTACTTGCGATGAAATCAACTTCAGAATCGTTAAAGTCAGTCTTTTTAAAGAACACGCGTGCACCATTAGCCAAGGTCCAGCAAGTGTAACCAAAGTCGCTCTTGGTTTCTTTCACAATTTTACCCTTCTTAGGAAGCACAGGAACCAATGGGTCGCTCTTAACGTTGTCAACATAAGCCTCTACCTTGGCAGCCTTGGCATTGGCTATAGCATTTTTGAATTGGTCGACAGTAGGAATGGCTACGCCCTCCTTTTCAGGATACATGGCCAAACAAACAAAGTTGGTGTCGGTGCGTGCTGTGAGCGATTTGAAGAGTTCAGACGAAGCAGGAGCAGTCATTTGCATTTGAGCCATTTGCTGCGCCATCATTTTGTAAGTGTTGTATTCGTCTTCAATTGAGGGGATGGGGTCGTTTTCGAGGAAGTGACGTACATACTGCGGCACAAAGAAGCTATTCTTTTGCTTGTCGCGATTGTTATAGATGGTTTCAAGACCGCTCAAGAAATTCTCGCTGGCGCGATTGATTTCGGTGCCAGTAAAACCAAATTCGTCAACACGTTTCACCTCTTTCATTACTGCCTCAATGGCCTCTTTGTCGTGTCCGGGTTTGGGTAATATAACAATGTTGAACGCATCTTTCGTTTTTGAAATGATGTAGTTGTCATCGCTCACATAGGCTGCTATGAATGGGCAGTCGGGCTTTTGCGCCACCTCGTCGAGGCGAGCATTAAAGGCACTGCAAGCAAGTGTTTTGACGTAGTCTACTGACAAATAGGCTACCGTGTTTTTGTATTCATCTGGTACAAGGGGGTCGTGCTTAAACGCAATTTGCACTACTGCTTGGCTTTGTTCCTTGTCTTTGTCGATGAGGTAGATAGGTTCGTTGGTGTCGGGTACGGGGTAATGCTCATACTTAGCAGCATTGGCGGGCATCTTGATGGGTGAGAAGATTTCCTTAATTTTAGCTTCTACCTTGTCAACATCAATGTCGCCTACGATAATGATGCCTTGCAAGTCAGGACGATACCACTTTTCGTAATAGGCACGTAGCTCTTGTGGCTTGAAGTTGTCGACCACGCTCATTAGGCCAATGGGGAAACGATGGCCATAACGTGAATTGGGATAGAGGGCTGCTAAATTACGTTCGAAGATGCGTTGTGATGCACTTGAACGCATACGCCACTCTTCATGAATTACACCACGTTCTTTGTCAATTTCTTTAGGGTCGAGCGTTAAGCCATCAGCCCAGTCGTGCAGTATAAGCAAGCATGAGTCAACGTTTGAATCGGTTACGGGTACATCGTCAATGTTGTACACCGTTTCATCAGTTGAGGTGTAGGCATTGAGGTTTTGACCAAACTTTACACCTATGCGCTCACAAAACTTTATGAGTGCATTGTCGGGAAAGTGATCGGTGCCGTTGAAACACATGTGTTCAAGGAAGTGGGCCAAACCACGTTGGCTCTCTTCCTCCTGTACTGCGCCTACCTTTTGGGCAATGTAAAAGTTGGCACGATTTTCGGGCAAATTGTTGTGACGGATGTAATAGGTCAATCCGTTGGGCAACTTGCCAATGCGCACAGCCTTGTCAACAGGCAATGTGGGCATTTGTTGAGCCATTGCAGGGAGCATGACAAGCGTCACAAGCAATAGCAAGAGTGCTTTGATTTTGTTCATTGTGTTATTTAGTTATGTTTGTGTATTTTATTAATTAGGTGTTCACATTGAAGGAAGCATCTGCGCCCGAGGATGTGCTTTCAATATGAAAATAATATCTATCAATAATATAAATAAAAGGGTTGTTCTAAAAATTCTGATTTTAATATTCTAAAATAATTTAGAACACCTACTTTTTAATACTAATTGCTACAACTCGTGTTTGTGATACGAGTGTTTGGGTGAGCCTCAACTTTAATGTGCCATGTTTGAACATGTAAGTAAACAGAGGTTCGTGGTAAAGGCTGGGCTATTTCATTTAAATAGACGCATAATGGGCTATTATTGCTACAGAACGTGTCGGTAAAAATCGTTTCTTTTTTACTTTTCAAACACTTTATGTGACTATTATGAATAAGTAGGTCCTCAAAATTAGTTAATATAACCCTATTCAAATTTAGTCAATATGTCTTGGCGCATTCCTTCGCCCAGAAACATAGATTTCATCGGTCACGTAGCCCGCTACATTTCCTCTTCAACCTATGTTTATAAACGAAATACTGCACCCATTCATATCCACTCATTTTGAATACCTACTTAGCATGAAGTAGATTTTATTTTCCAGCTTAATATTGCAAAAGTAAGCATTTATGTTTAGTTGCCTTTCATTTTCAATGAACATTTTGTAAATTCGCGGGCAAATTAGCGACACACATACTGATGATACGCAAATTCGATTTCTTGGTAATTGGTTCTGGCGTTGCCGGAATGAGTTACGCCCTCCAGGTGGCCGCCTCGGGCAAAGGAAAGGTGGCCCTCGTGTGCAAAACATCAATTGAAGAGGCTAACACTGCTAAAGCACAAGGCGGTGTGGCCTCAGTTACCAATTTGAAAATTGATAACTTTGAGAAGCACATTAAGGACACGATGATTGCAGGTGACTATATATCTGATCCTCGTGCCGTAGAACAAGTTGTGAAAAACGCTCCCGCAGGCATTGAACGCTTGGTAAAGTGGGGTGTAAATTTTGATAAAAAAGAGGATGGCACCTTTGACCTTCACCGCGAAGGTGGGCACTCTGAATTCCGCATCTTGCACCATGCTGATGACACGGGCTTTGAAATTCAACGTGGACTGATTGAGGCTGTTCGCCATCATCCTAATATTACGGTGCTTGAAAACCACTTTGCGGTTGAAATTATAACACAACACCACTTGGGCATTGAGGTGACACGCCGCACACCTGACATTGAGTGTTATGGTGCTTATGTGCTTGACCCTGACACGCAAAAGATAGACACTTTCTTGTCGCGTGTTACGGTGCTTTGTACGGGTGGTTGTGGTGCCGTTTATGCCACTACCACTAACCCCGAAATTGCTACAGGCGATGGCATTGCTATGGCTTATCGTGCTAAGGCTACGGTTGAGGGCATGGAGTTTATTCAGTTCCACCCAACGGCTCTTTACAACCCTCGCGAAAAGCATCCTGCTTACCTCATTACTGAGGCTATGCGTGGCTATGGTGGCATACTGCGCTTGCCTAACGGCGAGGAGTTTATGCAAAAGTATGACAAACGATTGTCGTTGGCTCCACGCGACATTGTGGCTCGAGCTATTGATAAGGAAATGAAGATTCACGGCCTTGACCACGTGTGCTTGGATGTTACGCACAAGGACCCTGAAGAAACGAAACATCACTTCCCTAACATTTACCAAAAATGTCTTTCAATTGGCATTGACATTACTAAGCAGTACATTCCCGTTGTGCCATGTGCTCACTATTTGTGTGGCGGCATTAAGGTGGACTTGAATGCTTGTTCTTCAATTAACCGACTGTATGCTGTGGGCGAATGCTCATGCACGGGCTTGCATGGTGGTAACCGCCTGGCCAGCAACTCGCTTATTGAGGCTGTGGTTTATGCCGATGCTGCTGCTAAGCACTCTATTGAAAATGTTGACAAGTATGACTTTAACGAACGTGTGCCTGAATGGAATGATAAGGGTACGCTGACGAATGAAGAGAAGGTGCTGATTGCACAGGATGTGAAGGAAGTGGAACAGGTGATGTCGGCCTATGTGGGCATTGTGCGTTCTGACCTCAGACTGAAACGTGCTTGGACAAGACTTGACTTGCTTTATGAAGAAACTGAGGAGCTCTACAAAAAGGTGAAGGCTACACGCGACATTTGCGAGTTGCGCAACATGATTAATGTGGGCTACCTCATTACACGTCAGGCTTTGGAACGTAAAGAGAGCCGCGGATTGCATTACACCGTTGACTACCCGAAGCATGCTTATGACCAAAATTAATGGGACGTGGAAAAATCGGTGTTTAAATGGTTTTAAACACTGACTACTATTCAAATGTATTAAGGGGTGTTCTATAAATTAGCTCGTACTAATTTGTAGAACACCCCTTAACTATAGGTGGGTGTGGAATCTATTTTTTTGCTCCAAACTTTTTTATTAAGAAACTGGGCGTCATGCGCAAATAAATGCCCGCGGCTATGTCGGAGGTGGAGGATGGACGTGACTGTGTGCCATTCTTTATGTTGACAATGCGCTTTTGCCAATGTTGGTCGTAGTCAAACTGTATGCCCCACGAAAAGCCATGACCTAAGGTCTGTGCAAACTCAATACGTGCAAACGCCATACGTGGATTGTCGAAGGTGAGTCCATCGGTGCTTTGACTCATGGCACCAAATAGTGGACTACCGAATATGCTAATAAATTGGTGGGCTTGCCAATAGCCCATGGTTAGGCCAAAGTGCCACACGCGGGCTTGTGCCTTGGCCATGATGCCGTAACCTTTATTAAAGGGGAGTACATCACCCTTTTGCTGACTATAATAGGTGGCTATAACTTCACCACCTAACTCTACGGGCAAACGGGTGGCTAATGGCACATTTATACCTGCACCCGTTGCTGCATTGAGCCATGTTTTGATTTGGCGATCGGTGGCTGTGGTGTTTATTTCGCCCCCCGTATGTTGCATGAGTAGCTGTAGGGGCAAGTACCATTGCGTACGTGCCGCATGGCGCGATGGCAAGAATCGTGCTGAAAGGCCAAAGGTGAAACGCTCTTGTGTGTCGTCGTCCTTAAATATAAAGTCTTGCCAATTTACCCATGAGTCAAAACGTAGCCATGTATTTTGCCACAACACTTGCAAACCCGTTTCAGGATCGGCACTGATGTTCATCTCGCTATTATAGAGTGGCTCGCACAGCTGATGAGTTGACTTGCCATAGAGTGTGCCTAACACTACATTGACGTGATGGTTTAACTGTAAATTGGCTCTGAACACGGGGGTGCAATGAAAGGCTTTAGTGGTGCTCTGCGCATCGAAACGAGCCAAATTGGTGTAATTGGATTTGGGGTAAGCATTGGCGCCCCAATAGTGTAACATGTGGGCGCCTGCCTCAATGCGTAGGTTGCTGAGGGGCTGATAGCTTAGTGTAGGCATGAGCCACATGCCTGGCAAGGTGTAACCCTTGAGTACATCTTTGCTATTGTACTCATTGTCGCGAAAAAAGGCTAACGCATCTATCGTTGCACGGAGTTCACCCTTATGCCTGGGGGTGACGCTTATGGTACTATCATTGGCAAAGACTAATGAGTCGACACGCACTTGTGCCATTGTGGGTAGGGACAATAATATATATATAAGGAGTAAACTGAGGGGGTGCTTCATAATTTTGTTTGTAATGTTTGTGATGAGAAAAGTAGGTGTTGCTATGTGAAAATTATTTTGAACAACTTCATATAGGCTACTGGGTATGCTTACTTGCACAAGTGGTGTTAGGTGGTGGTGGGAGGGCACAACAAATAGATGTGCAAAAGTACGAAAAACAGTGAAGACTCAAGTACTTTTTTTTCCACATTTATAGGGATTGTGCACTATGGCTGAGCGACGTAACTTTGCAGCCGTAAATATAAAAATAACTACGATTAACTAAGCTTTATGCTCACTTTACTATCACTCATCTGCCCTACCCTACCCACAACGGCTGATACTTTACGTAACTTTGACATTGAAACGGCTGTTGTGGTGGCCCAACCTAAGGAAACACGACAATTACGCCAACAACCCGTTAGTGTTTCACTATTTGACGGCATGGCTTTACAAAACCGCAAGGTTACGGACATGAAGCAGCTCACGGCACTCGCTCCTAACTTTTTTATGCCTGACTATGGTAGCCGCCTTACTTCGGCTTGCTACATTCGTGGTATTGGGTCGCGTATTAATACTCCTGCTGTGGGTTTGTATGTGGACAATGTGCCTTATGTTGATAAATCGGCTTACGACTTTAGGTTTCAAAATGTGGACCGTGTAGATGTGCTGCGTGGCCCACAAGGTACGCTTTATGGACGCAACACTATGGGCGGACTTACACGCATTTTTACGGCGGACCCTATTACTCACCAAGGTACAGACATCAGTGCGGGCATTGGCACTGCTGCTAAAAAGCACGCTACAATGTCACGCCATGCGGCTTTTACTACTTATCTGCACCCTACCGATAAAATGGGACTGAGCATTGGGGGATATTACGAGGGACGTGATGGTTACTTTAAAAATACGTTTACGAACAAAAATCAAGATGCCAGTGAGGCTGGCGGTGGACGCTTGAGGTGGTCGTGGAGACCTACGAACGTGGTGAAACTTGACTGGACGGCTTCATATGAGTATAGTGATGAAAAGGCTTGTCCTTATTACTTGTTAGGAACTACAAGCTTGTTTGACGATGGATTTAAAACTGCTACTGATAAGTCTGAAATGGGTGAACTCAGCCAAAATCGCCCCAGCCGCTATCGCCGTAGCTTATTGAACACGGGGCTGAACGTTGAACACCGCTTGCCACGAGTGACGCTAACTAGTATTACGGCTTTTCAACACTTTGACGATAGGCTGTTTATGGATCAGGACTTTACGAAAAGTGATGTTTTCTCACTGTGCCAACAACAACACATGAGCACGGTGTCGGAGGAGGTGGCACTGAAGTCGCCAAGCACTAACCGCCGATGGACATGGACTACTGGAGCCTTTGCTATGTATCAACACCTTAACACGGATTGTCCCGTAACGTTTTATGCTGATGGGGTGCAGTATCTTAACAATGAATTGGCAAGCCATATGCCTACACGACCTCACATAGATTTGTACTTTACGGGGAGTGAAATTCCGTTCAATGCCTCGCTTAAAACACCTTCGGTTAACGCAGCTCTATTCCATCAAAGTACGGTGCAATTGGTGGGTGGACTGAGTGCTACGATTGGTTTGCGTGTGGATTATGACCATCGTGAATTGTCATTGGCCTCGGGGGCTGGTGCTGATGGTGTGCCTTATCACTTTGGCATGAGCATGGGGCCTACTATGCAGTTTAACACGGATTTGGCTGCTGACCCTACTATGAATGGCGAGTTGAAGCATGACAACTGGCAGGTGTTGCCTAAACTTGCGCTGAATTATACGTTGCCTCGTGACTTGGGTAACATTTACGTGAGTGTGGCTAAGGGCTATCGCTCGGGGGGATATAACATTCAGTCATACTCTGACTTGTCACGTACTTT
Source organism: uncultured Prevotella sp. (assembly GCA_900546605.1). Lineage (GTDB taxonomy): Bacteria > Bacteroidota > Bacteroidia > Bacteroidales > Bacteroidaceae > Alloprevotella. Next base: position 22,303 of record URDV01000002.1, on the reverse strand, counting down.
GCTACAACGCCAAATGATGTTGGGAGTGAAACAGTATAGCACTGACATGATTAATAGCATTCCGCACATGCCACAGGCAAGCAAAGATAAAGCTATTGCTGGCATGACGGGCATTCTTGATCAATACACCCCTGACGTTCCTTCACTATCAACGCTGTATTACAAACCTGAATATACATGGAGCTATGAGCTGGGCTTGCATCATAACTTGGCCGACAAGATGCTGCAACTGGACCTTTCGGCTTTCTACATGAAGACGCGTGACCAGCAAATAGCACGTTTTGCTGAAAGTGGCATGGGACGTGTGATGGTGAATGCTGGGCGAAGCCGTAGTGCGGGTGTTGAAGTTGGACTGCGATCACTATTGCTCAATGACCAATTGAACCTTGCTGCTAACTATGGCTTTACTAAGGCTACTTTTACAAATTATGACTTGGGCTCATCGAATGGTCTTAAGGTTGACTACACGGGTAACCGCGTGCCTTTTGTTCCGCAACACACGTTGAGTGCTTCAGTTGACTTTACACAACCTGTGCGTGATAATAAATGCTTTGAGAGTTTTACTTTAGGGGCTGACGTTAAGGGAGCTGGCAACATTATGTGGAATGAAGCGAACACCTTTAGCCAGAACTTTTATGCTACTTTAGGTATGCACCTTGATGCTAATTTTACTCATGGGGTGAGCCTCAGCCTTTGGGCTTGTAACCTTACGGGTACGCATTATGCTACCTTTGCCTTTGATAGCATGAACAATCGCTTTGCTCAATACGCACAACCTCGCACTATGGGCTTGGACGTGAAATGGCATTTTTAAGTAGATGAACGTTTTTTCCAGCGGAAGACGATGATGGACACATATCTCTCGTCTTCCGCTGAATTGTTTGCTTGAGTTGACATTTGATAGACCTGCGTTGTTATTACACATTTTTATTGCTATCTTTACTTTGTCAGTCTGCCTTTTTGCAGTAATTTTGTGGTGTTGAAAGGGGCATACTCCTCTTCTTTTAACCTTTAGTCCACCCTTCGTTTAAAAGGAGTATGCTCAGTTTAAGGTGGACTTTACATTTTTTGATAGCAATTCTGCAAATAACGGTTTGTCTTCAGCGTTGATGATGCTTTTTGGGTAAACCTTCTGATTCTGAAACTTACTTACCGATTACTTTTCAAGAGTTGCCTATATATTATTAAAATACTAACTATTTCCACACATAAGCGAATGATGACAGATATCGAAATTGCGCACAGCACTCAGCTTAAACGCATTGATGAGGTAGCTCAACAATTGGGCATCGACCCTGAAGCTATTGAACATTACGGCAAACACATTGCTAAACTTCCGCTCTCACTCATTGATGACAAGAAGAAAGGTAAACTCATTCTTGTTACTGCTATTACAGCTACCCGCGCTGGTATTGGCAAAACAACAGTGAGCATCGGTTTGGCCTTAGGACTTAACGCTATTGGCAAAAAGGCTTGCGTGGCTTTACGCGAACCTTCACTCGGTCCTTGCTTTGGTATGAAGGGGGGTGCTGCTGGCGGTGGCTACGCTCAAGTGCTTCCGATGGAACGCATTAACTTGCACTTTACGGGCGACTTTCACGCTATCACTTCAGCGCACAACATGATTGCTGCATTGCTCGACAATTATTTGTATCAACACCAAAGTGAAGGGTTCGGACTTAAAGAGATTCTTTGGCGACGTGTGCTTGACGTGAACGATCGCTCACTGCGTTCTATTGTTACCGGACTGGGCCCCGCTACAAATGGCATTACACAACAAGCGGGTTTCGACATTACTCCTGCTTCTGAATTAATGGCGATTCTCTGCCTGGCTCAAAACGAGGATGATTTGCGCCGCCGCATTGAAAACATTTTGCTGGGCTATACCTACGAGGGAAAACCTTTTACGGTTAAAGATTTGGGCGTAGCTGGTGCTATCATGGTACTGCTCAAGGATGCTATTCAACCTAACTTGGTACAAACTACTGAAAACACGCCTGCCATTGTGCATGGTGGCCCATTTGCTAACATTGCTCATGGTTGTAACTCTTTGGTTGCTACACGTATGTCGCTGAGTCATGCTGATTACACTATTACTGAGGCTGGATTCGGTGCTGACTTGGGAGCTGAAAAGTTCTATAACATATTGTGCCGTAAAAGCGGACTTGAACCTGACTTAACGGTGATTGTGGCTACCGCACAGGGACTGAAAATGCATGGGGGTGTAGAACTTGACAAAATTAAAGAACCTAACGAGGAGGGATTGCGACAGGGATTGGCTAACCTTGATCGACATGTGCATAACTTGCAAGGTTTTGGACAGAGCGTTGTTGTGGTATTTAATCGTTTCGCCTCAGACACGGATGCAGAAATGGCTTTGCTACGTGAACATTGTGAACAAACTCTGGGCGTACCCTTTGTCATTAACAATGCCTATGCTGAAGGTGGTAATGGTGCTAAAGAAATGGCTCAATTAGTAGTTGACACCATTGAGCAGCATCCGTCACAAAAGCCTTTGCACTTTACGTACGATGACAATGACTCTATTAAAACAAAAATTGAGAAGGTGGCTAAAACCATTTATGGTGCAGCCAGTGTGACTTTTGCTAAACCTGCTTTGAAGCGCATCAAACTGGCTGAGGAACACAATATGGCTCACTTCCCAGTGTGCATTGCCAAGACTCAATTTTCATTTTCAGCTGATGCTAAACAATATGGCGCTGTAAGTGGCTTCAACATTCTGATTAAGGATGTTGTGCTAAACGCTGGTGCTGAAATGATTGTGGCCATTGCTGGTGACATTCTGCGCATGCCTGGATTGCCTAAAACGCCACAAGCTAACCATATTGACTATGTTAATGGCGAAATCGTTGGCTTGAGCTAACAGATAAATACACATAAAGGAATCGTGATGTTTATGCTTGAAAAATCATAAACATCACGTTTTTTTTCGTTCGTTTTTTATAACAGCATTGACTGGGGATTTCACCTCGTTATTGAAGTTGAATCGGTAGGATCGGGAGTTGTGGGGGTGATTGACTGGGGATTTCACCTCGTTATTGAAGTTGAAACCTATTCACTACTTAAACTCGCATAAAAAAGAATCCCGCTTGCATTTAACATTGATCGTTACATGCAAACGGGATTCTTTTTAATTATTAATTAGTCTATTCAATTAGTCGACAGAGTTATTCTTCTCAGCCTGAGCTTTTTCGTACTCTTCTTTGTCAGCTACAACGATTTTGCTAAACTCACGCAAACCAGTACCTGCAGGAATAAGGTGACCGCATATTACGTTCTCCTTCATACCTTCCAAATAATCGGTCTTACCGCTAATTGCAGCTTCATTGAGCACCTTGGTAGTTTCCTGGAAGGATGCTGCCGACATAAAGCTCTTAGTCTGCAATGCAGCACGCGTGATACCTTGAAGAATCTGAGTTGATGTGGCTGCCATGGCATCACGTACCTTGACGAGTTTTAAGTCACGACGCTTCAACTGTGAGTTCTCATCACGAAGTTTACGGGCTGTAACGATCATACCCTTCTTCATGTTTTCACTATCACCAGCATCCACTACAACCTTCTTGCCCCAAATGCGGTCGTTCTCTTCAGCAAAGTCAAGTTTATCAACAATTTGTTGTTCAAGGAATCGGGTATCACCAGGCTCGTTAATCTGAACCTTACGCATCATCTGACGCACGATTACCTCAAAGTGCTTATCGTTGATCTTCACACCTTGCAAACGATATACATCTTGCACTTCGTTGACAATGTACTCTTGTACTGCCGTTGGACCCTTGATGGCAAGAATGTCACCAGGAGTGATTGAACCATCAGACAATGGAGTTCCAGCACGTACGAAGTCGTTCTCTTGTACCAATATTTGCTTTGACAAGGGAACAAGATACTTCTTCACTTCGCCAAGCTTTGAAGTTACAATGATTTCGCGGTGGCCACGCTTAACGTTACCCATGCTGATTTCACCATCAATTTCGCTAACAACAGCAGGATTGCTCGGATTACGTGCCTCAAACAATTCTGTTACACGAGGCAGACCACCCGTGATATCACCAGCCTTACCTACAACGCGAGGTATCTTTACAAGGATATCACCAGCCTTCAACTCTTGACCATCTTCAACTACAATGTGACCATTGATAGGGAAGCTATAGGTACGGATGATTTCTCCATCTTCACCTATGATGTTACAGTTGGGCACATGGCTCTTGTCCTTTGACTCTATAACAATGCGCTCACGCAAACCTGTTGCCTCATCCTCTTCAACACGATAACTGATACCTTCGGTTACATTCTCAAACTGAACGCGACCAGCAGTTTCGGTTACAATAACGGCATTGAAAGGATCCCACTTAGCAATCACTGTGTCTTTGTCAACGTGTTGGCCTTCCCCAACAAAGAGGAGTGAACCATAAGGTACGTTTTGATTTGAAAGAACAATGCCTGTGTTTTCATCAACAAAACGAACTTCAGCCAAACGACCTACTACTACCTTACATGCATTGCCTTCTTCATCATGTGCATCAACCGTACGGAGTTCATCAAACTCTACGCGGCAGTCAGCCTTTGCCTTAATGGTTGCGTTGGCAGCAGCATTTGAAGCAATACCACCAGCGTGGAAGGTACGAAGTGTCAACTGTGTACCAGGCTCACCAATTGATTGCGCAGCAATGACACCTACGGCCTCACCCTTTTGTACCATACGACTGGTAGCCAAATTACGACCATAGCACTTCATGCAGACACCATGCTTGCTCTCACAAGTAAGCACTGAACGAATTTCAACACTTTCAATAGGTGATGCCTCAATCTCAGCTGCAATAGGCTCGGTGATTTCTTCACCTGCTGCAACAATAAGTTTACCTGTTGTAGGATGTATAATATCATGCACTGAAACACGACCTAAGATACGCTCTGAAAGTGAAGAAATAACTTCATCACCATCCTTAAGGGCTGTACATACAAGGCCACGAAGCGTTCCACAGTCTTCTTCATTGATAATGACATCGTGCGAAACATCCACCAAACGACGAGTCAAATAACCAGCATCGGCTGTCTTCAAAGCGGTATCAGCCAAACCCTTACGAGCACCGTGAGTTGAGATAAAGTACTCAAGCACTGACATACCTTCCTTAAAGTTTGAAAGGATAGGATTTTCAATAATCTGAGCACCTTCGGCACCTGCCTTTTGAGGCTTAGCCATCAAACCACGCATACCAGCCAACTGAGCAATCTGATCAGCAGAACCACGGGCACCTGAGTCAAGCATCATGAACACAGCATTGAAACCTTGATCAGCTTCAGTCATCTGCTTCATCAATGTTTTCTTAATGTCGGTGTTTACGTGTGTCCAAGTATCAATTACCTGATTATAACGTTCGTTGTCGGTGATGAAACCCATGTTATAGTTCATGGTAATCTGCTCTACTTCATCGTTACCACGTTTAACGATTTCAGCCTTCTCGTCAGGAATAATAATATCACCTAAGTTGAATGACAAACCACCTTCATATGCCTTGCGATAACCCAAGTTCTTGATACCATCAAGGAAGTCACATGCACGTGCCATACCAACGGTTTTAATTACCTTTGAAATGATGTCACGCAATGACTTCTTGGCTACAACACAGTTAATAAAGCCACATTCATCAGGAATTACTCCATTAACTATTACACGGCCAACTGATGTTTCAACAATGTGCTTAATTTTGGCACCACGTTCGTCAATATCATCAACTAACACCTTAACTGGAGCATGCACATCAACACGCTTTTCGTTATAAGCAATAAGAGCTTCTTCTGGTCCGTAGAAAGTAAGACCCGCCCCCTTTGAACCTGGACGTAGTTTTGTAATATAATACAAACCTAACACCATATCTTGCGAAGGCACTGTAATAGGAGCACCATTGGCAGGATTCAAAATGTTGTGGCTTTGAAGCATTAACATTTGTGCCTCAAGCACAGCCTCATTGCTCAAAGGAAGGTGTACGGCCATTTGGTCACCATCGAAGTCGGCATTGAATGCTGTACAAGCCAATGGGTGGAGCTGGATAGCCTTGCCTTCAATCATCTTAGGTTGGAAAGCTTGGATACCGAGTCGGTGAAGAGTAGGAGCACGGTTAAGCAACACGGGGTGTCCCTTCATTACGTGTTCAAGAATGTCGAATACAACAGGTTCACGTCTGTCAACAATCTTCTTAGCACTCTTTACTGTCTTAACTATGCCACGCTCAATGAGCTTACGAATGATAAAGGGCTTATAAAGTTCAGCAGCCATGAGTTTTGGCAAACCGCACTCGCCCATTTTCAATTCAGGACCTACAACAATTACCGAACGAGCTGAATAGTCAACACGCTTACCGAGCAAGTTCTGACGGAAACGACCTGCTTTACCTTTCAAAGAGTCAGAAAGTGACTTAAGAGGACGATTACTATCGCTCTTTACTGCTGATGATTTGCGCGAATTGTCGAACAGACTATCAACCGACTCCTGCAACATACGCTTTTCATTACGCAAAATTACTTCAGGAGCTTTAATCTCAAGCAGACGCTTCAAACGATTGTTACGAATAAGTACACGACGGTAAAGGTCATTCAAGTCGGATGTAGCGAAACGACCACCATCCAATGGTACAAGCGGACGTAAATCAGGAGGAGTGACAGGAATAACCTTCATAATCATCCACTCTGGCTTATTGCGATCACGACTTGCACGGAATGACTCAACAACCTGCAAACGCTTCAATGCTTCATTCTTACGCTGCATTGAAGAATCTGAATTGGCACGATCACGTAACTCATATGAGAGGCTATCAAGGTCAATGCGCTTCAAAAGGTCATAAACAGCCTCTGCACCCATCTTTGCGATAAACTTGTTAGGGTCAGTATCTTCAAGATATTGATTTTCCTTAGGAAGTTTTTGCAACAACTCAAGGTACTCATCTTCAGTTAAAAGATCGTTTACTGCAACATCATCAGCCAAAGGACCTGGCTGAATAACTACATAACGTTCGTAGTAAATAATAGAGTCAAGTTTCTTTGTCGGAATGCCCAACAAATAACCCATCTTATTAGGAAGAGAACGGAAGTACCAAATGTGAGCCACTGGCACAACCAACTGAATGTGTCCAGCACGTTCACGACGCACCTTCTTCTCTGTTACCTCAACACCACATCGATCACATACAATGCCTTTGTAGCGAATGCGCTTATACTTACCACAATGGCATTCATAGTCCTTAGTTGGACCAAAAATGCGCTCGCAGAACAAACCATCACGCTCAGGCTTATAGGTACGATAGTTGATTGTTTCTGGCTTCAGTACCTCACCATACGAATTTGCCATGATTTCTTCAGGTGAAGCTAAACCAATGGTAATCTTCGTAAAGTTATTCTTTATCTTGTTATCTCTTTTAAATGCCATTTTTATAGGAATGATTGAGAATGGAAATGTTGTGAGTTTATTGGGTTTAATGAGTTATATGAGTTTAATAAGTTGAGAGATATCAAAGCTGACTCGTTTTGCCTTTCTACATGCACCCAACTTTACGTTTTGATGCAAATGAAAATCAAAAGTCACTCAAACTTTCATTCTCACAAACTCATTAAACTTATAAACTAACGTTTAGTCGAGCGTGATGCTCAAGCCTAAGCCGCGGAGTTCATGGAGCAATACATTGAGCGACTCAGGTATGCCTGGTGTAGGCATAGGATCACCCTTGACAATTGCCTCATAAGCTTTGGCACGACCTGTAACATCATCTGACTTGATGGTAAGAATTTCCTGGAGCACATGTGAAGCACCAAATGCCTCAATGGCCCAAACCTCCATCTCACCAAAACGCTGACCACCAAATTGAGCTTTACCACCAAGAGGTTGCTGCGTAATGAGTGAGTACGGACCAATTGAACGAGCATGCATCTTATCCTCAACCATATGGCCAAGTTTCAACATGTAAGTAACACCTACCGTTGCCTTCTGGTCAAAAGCCTCACCTGTTGCACCATCATATAGCTGCGTTGAACAATAACGTGGTAAACCAGCCTTATCGGTCCATTCGCAAAGGTCCTCAAGTTTTGCACCATCAAAGATAGGCGTTGCAAACTTAACACCTAACTTGCGACCTGCAGCACCAAGCACGGCCTCGAATATCTGACCAATGTTCATACGTGAAGGCACACCCAACGGATTTAAAACGATATCTACTGGAGTACCATCAGCCAAGAACGGCATATCTTCCTGACGCACAATCTTTGAAACAATACCCTTATTACCGTGGCGACCTGCCATCTTATCACCTACACCAATCTTACGCTTTTTAGCAATGTAAACCTTGGCCTGTTGAATGATACCCGAGGGTAAATCATCACCAATAGTAATAGAGAACTTCTTGCGTTTAAGAATAGCATCAAGTTGGTTGAACTTCTTCAAATAATTGATAACCAACTGACGAATGAGCTTGTTGGCATGAGCATCGTCAGTCCAATCATGCAATTCAACCGAAGTATAATCGAGCGAATTAAGAACAGACAAATTGAACTTTGTGCCCTTAGCTATAACCTCAGAGCCCACATTGTCCTTCACACCTTGCGATTCCTTATCGCTAATGAGAGAGAGGAGTTTGTTTATCATTGTCTCCTTCAATTCATCAGCATCTTTTTGGAAGTCATCATCAAGTTTCTGTAAAGTAACTTTGTCTGCTGCCTTTGCGCTACGTGTTTTTTGTTCACGCTTAAAGAGGCGCTTATTGATTACAACACCAGCTAATGATGGATTGGCCTTCAACGAAGCATCCTTCACATCACCCGCCTTGTCACCAAAGATGGCACGTAATAACTTCTCTTCAGGAGTAGGATCACTCTCACCCTTTGGAGTAATTTTACCTATCAAGATGTCACCAGGAGCCACACGAGCACCCACACGAATGATACCAGTTTCATCAAGATCCTTAGTAGCATCCTCACTTACATTAGGTATGTCATTGGTGAACTCTTCCATACCACGTTTGGTTTCACGAACCTCCAAAGAGTATTCATCAACATGAACTGATGTCAAAACATCATCACGCACCATACGTTCGTTCAATACAATGGCATCCTCATAATTGTAACCCTTCCAAGGCATGTAAGCTACCAAAAGGTTTCGACCTAATGCTAATTCACCATTTTCAGTAGCATAACCCTCGGTCAAGATATCACCTTTGTGTAAACGCTGTCCCTTTTTGCAAATAGGACGAAGGTCAATGGTCATATTTTGGTTCGTACGGCGGAACTTAGGAATGTCATACTCCTTGACATTAGAGTCAAAACTTACAAACTCCTCGTCCTCAGTACGATCGTAAGCAATGCGAATGGTCTTAGCATCAACAAATTCAATAACACCTTCACCCTCAGCAGTAATCATCGTACGTGAATTCTCACACACTTGTTTTTCAATACCCGTACCAACAATAGGAGCTTCACTACGAATAAGGGGTACAGCCTGGCGCATCATGTTAGATCCCATCAATGCACGGTGAGCATCATCATGTTCCAAGAAAGGAATAAGCGAAGCTGCGATTGAAGCAATCTGTTGGGGCGATACATCCATCAGTTCAACTTGTGATGGCGGAACAACAGGATAATCTGCATCTTGGCGACATTTTACTTTATCGCGGATAAATGAACCATCGTCATTCAAAGGTGCATTACCTTGACCTATAATCTTTCCTTCCTCTTCTTCAGCTGATAAATAAACGATGTCATCATTATCAAGGTCAACCTTCGAATTCTCAACCTTACGATAGGGCGTTTCAATAAACCCGAGATCATCAATCTTGGCATACACACAAAGTGAAGAGATAAGACCAATGTTCGGACCTTCAGGCGACTCAATAGGACAAAGACGACCATAGTGCGTATAGTGCACATCACGAACCTCAAAACCAGCACGCTCACGTGACAAACCACCAGGACCAAGTGCTGACAAACGACGCTTGTGTGTAACCTCAGCCAATGGGTTCGTTTGATCCATGAACTGTGACAAAGCATTCGTTCCAAAGAAAGAGTTGATTACACTTGAAATAGTTTTAGCATTAATCAAATCAGTAGGAGTAAACACTTCATTGTCACGAACGTTCATACGCTCACGAATGGTACGGCTCATACGAGCCAAACCAATTGCGAATTGGTTAGAAAGTTGCTCACCAACCGTACGTACACGACGATTACTCAAGTGGTCAATATCATCAACCGTAGCCTTAGAGTTTATCAACTCAACTAAGTACTTGATAATTTCGATGATATCCTCACGCGTCAATACACGCACATCCATATCAGTGCTAAGGTTCAACTTTTTGTTGATACGATAGCGACCAACCTCACCCAAGTCATAACGCTTCTCCGAGAAGAAGAGATTATTGATAACCTCTCGAGCTGAAGCATCATCAGCAGGGTCAGCATTACGCAATTGGCGATAAATGTAATTAACAGCTTCTTGCTCTGAACCTGAAGGGTCCTTCTGCAATGTATTGAAAATGATAGAATAGTCCGTTGCCGAAGCTTGCTCAGGGTGTACTAAAATAGTCTGTTCACCCGATTCAAGAATAATGTCAGCCTTTTCAGGAGTAATTTCCTCTTGACGCTCACAAAGCACAACATTACGCTCAATTGACATTACTTCACCAGTATCTGGGTCAACAGAATCCTCCAATGTAGATGAAATAACACGAGCAGCCAATTTACGACCGATAAGTTTCTTTAAGTTCGTCTTATTAACCTTGTATTCCTCAGCCAAATTAAAAATCTGAAGGATGTCCTTATCGCTTTCAAAACCGATAGCACGCAACAAAGTTGTAACAGGCAACTTTTTCTTACGATCGATGTAAGCATACATCACATTGTTGATGTCAGTAGCAAACTCTATCCATGAACCCTTAAAAGGAATGATACGAGCCGAATAGAGCTGAGTACCATTAGCGTGTACGCTCGAACCAAAGAACACACCAGGAGAACGGTGCAACTGAGACACGACTACACGTTCAGCACCATTAATAATAAAGGTGCCATTGTCAGACATATAAGGGATAGAGCCCAAGAAAACATCTTGAACTACCGTGTCAAAATCCTCATGATCAGGGTCAGTACAATAAAGTTTCAGCTTAGCCTTAAGAGGTACACTATAAGTAAGTCCACGCTCAAGACACTCCTTAATGCTATAACGAGGTTCATCAATGTAATAGTCAATGAACTCCAATACAAAGTTATTGCGAGTATCAGCAATAGGGAAATTCTCAGCAAAAACTTTGTACAAACCATCGTTCTTACGCAATTCACTCGGAGTATCGAGCTGCAAGAAATCTTTGAAAGACTTTAACTGAACGTCAAGAAAGTCAGGATAAGGCATCGGATTCTTGACGGACGCAAAGTTTACACGGTTATTTATTACGGTCGAAGACATTCGTCGAAAATGTTGGGGTGAAAGAAAAATTTATGAGTAAAAAAAGGTTGGAAGGTTAAAGGGTTAGAGGGTTAAAAAGATCAGTAACAATAGCAAGGGCCAAAGAAAAACTTTTTAACCCACCAGGCCATTCACCAACCACCCCTTAGCCTCATAAACCTATGAGCCTAAATGTGCCAATACACGAAAGGTATAGACACAAAAAGGTTATGAACCCTCTACCAGAAGATTCATAACCATAACCCTTAAAGGGAAATTTCTTATTAAGCGAGTTCTACCTCAGCACCAGCCTCTTCGAGAGCCTTCTTGAGTGCTTCAGCCTCTTCCTTGGCAACGCCTTCCTTAACCTTTGAGGGAGCGCCGTCAACGAGATCCTTAGCTTCCTTCAAGCCAAGACCGCAGTGTTCCTTAACAGCCTTAACAACTTGGAGCTTAGCAGCACCTGCGCTCTTGAGAACAACGTCGAAAGAAGTCTTCTCTTCAGCAGCAGCACCACCAGCTGCAGGACCGGCAGCAACAGCAACAGCTGCAGCAGCGGGTTCAATTCCATACTCGTCCTTCAGGATAGTTGCCAACTCGTTTACTTCCTTCACTGTCAAATTTACCAATTCTTCAGCGATAGCTTTGATATCTGCCATTTTCTTAAATGTATTTTTTTGTTTATTTTCTTAATTAATTGGGGTTACCCAGCCAAGCAATTAAATTACGCCGGGATTTTATTCTGGGCGTTCGCCCAAAGTCTTAAGCACACCATGAATAGTTTGTCCTGCACCTGAAAGAGCAGAAATAACATTCTTGGCAGGTGACTGCAGCAAAGCAACAACCTCGGCGATAACCTCGTTCTTGCTCTTGATAGCGCAGAGAGTTTCGAGTTGATCTGCACCAACATAGAAACCTTCCTCAGCGTAAGCACCCTTCAAACCAGGGATACCTTCCTTGCCAACCTCTTTGATAAGTTTAGCAGGAACATTAGCAGTCTCGCAGAAGAATACTGCAGTAGTACCTTTCAAGCAATCATAGAGCGCAGAAAAATCTACGTCAGATGCTTCAAAAGCTTTGTGCAAAAGAGTATTCTTAACAACTACCATTTTGATGCCAGCACCAAAAGCCTTACGACGGAGAGCTGAAGTAGCTTCAGCATTCATACCCGTAACATCAACGAGGTAGAAGTGTGCATATTCTTTAAGTTGTTCACCGAGCTTCTCGATGATAATAGCTTTATCTTCCTTCTTCATGATTGTAATTCAGTTTAGATTTCTTCTACAGATTTAGGATCAATCTTGATACCCTTACTCATGGTAGATGAAAGATAAATACTCTTAACATAAGTACCCTTGGCACTTGCGGGCTTCAACTTGATGATGGTAGCCATGAATTCCTTGGCATTACCAAAAATCTGCTCGGGAGTAAAAGAAGCCTTACCGATTGAAGTGTGAACAATACCACTCTTATCAACCTTAAAGTCAATCTTACCCTGCTTAACCTCGCGGATAGCCTTGGCAACATCCATTGTTACAGTACCACTCTTTGGGTTAGGCATCAAGCCACGAGGACCGAGCACACGACCCAGAGCACCAATTTTACCCATGATAGCAGGCATAGTGATGATTACATCAACATCAGTCCAGCCACCCTTAATTTTCTCGATATATTCATCGAGACCTACGTAGTCAGCGCCAGCTTCTTTAGCAGCAGCTTCAGCATCAGGCGTACAGAGGCAGAGAACACGTACAGTCTTACCAGTACCATTCGGAAGCGAAACAACGCCACGAACCATCTGGTTAGCCTTACGAGGGTCTACGCCCAAACGTACGTCAATATCGATAGAAGCATCAAACTTGGTAGTAGTAATTTCCTTTACCAAAGATGCAGCTTCTTTCAACGAATAAGCCTTCCCTGCTTCAACTTTGTCAGCGACTAACTTCTGATTCTTTGTCAGTTTACTCATTGTTCAAATTTGAAGTTTAAATTATTCACCAGGGAAGTCACCCTTTACTGTGATACCCATGCTGCGGGCAGTACCAGCTACCATACGCATTGCACTTTCAACTGTGAAGCAGTTTAAGTCGGGCATCTTATCTTCTGCGATTGCCTTAACCTGGTCCCAAGTAATCTCAGCGATCTTGGTACGGTTAGGAGCTGCAGAACCGCTCTTCTTTTTGGCTGCTTCCAGCAATTGAATTGCTACAGGAGGAGTCTTTACTACGAAAGAGAAAGACTTGTCATTAAAGTAAGTAATGACAACAGGCAATACCTTGCCAGCCTTGTCCTGAGTTCTGGCGTTGAACTGCTTGCAGAAATCCATGATGTTGATACCCTTAGAACCTAAAGCAGGACCTACGGGAGGAGATGGATTTGCAGCGCCGCCCTTAATCTGTAATTTGATTAATCCAGCAACTTCTTTAGCCATTGTTGTTTATTGATAATTAAAATGTGACGTGGAACAAACTCTAGGGCACGTAACATTGCCCATTAAAGATTACTCCTTTTCTACCTGCATAAAACCAAGGTCAAGCCCAGTGCTGCGACCAAACACCTTAACGATGACAGTCACCTTTTTCTTCTCTTCATCAATCTTTTCGATTGTACCAGAGAAGCCACTGAATGGGCCATCAGTAACCTTAACGCTTTCGCCTACGACATAAGGAATTTCGATTTCTTGAGGTTCATTCTCAAGTTCGTCAACCTTACCGAGAATACGATTCACCTCACTTTCACGAAGAGGAGTGGGGCTATCCATTCCACCGAGAAAACCTAACACATTAGGAGTGTTACGCAACTCGTGAACGGTTTCACCAACTAATCGTGCCTCTACAAGAACATAGCCGGGAAGATATAGCCTTTCTTTAATAACCTGTTTGTTACCACGAAGAGCTTTCACCTTCTCGGTTGGAATGAGTACCTGCGAAACATGGCCGCCAAGGCGACCATTTTTAATTTCAGCATCAATGTACTCCTTAACCTTCATTTCCTTTCCGCTTACAGCACGCAAAACGTACCATGCCATTTCTGCCTGTGCCATATCGAATTAAATTTGAGGATAGATAAGTTGCATGACTGACTCAAAAACCGTATCCATGAGATACACCACGAGAGCTATGATGATGGAAGCTGTTAACACAACTATCGCGCTGTGAGTCAACTCCTTTCTCGTAGGCCACGTGGTCTTATGAGATAATTCGTCGTATGAATCTTTGCAATATGCAATTACTTTCTGGAACATATATGTATCTATTAGCACGGGAAGAGAGGCTCGAACTCCCGACACCTGGTTTTGGAGACCAGTGCTCTACCAACTGAGCTATTCCCGTATAATAGGGCTTGCTCACATTTGAGCAAGCACCTATATATTTAGTTTATCCTTATCTAAATATTAGTCAAGGATTTCAGTAATCTGACCAGAACCTACTGTACGACCACCTTCACGGATAGCGAAGCGGAGACCTACGTTGATTGCAACAGCGTAGATAAGTTCTACAGAGATTTCTACGTTATCACCAGGCATTACCATTTCAGTGCCTTCGGGGAGATGAATTTCACCCGTGCAGTCCATGGTACGGAGGTAGAACTGAGGACGATACTTGTTACCGAATGGAGTGTGACGGCCACCTTCTTCCTTCTTCAATACGTAGATAGAAGCCTTGAACTTCTTGTGCGGAGTGATAACACCCGGGTGAGTGATAACCATACCACGCTTGATTTCAGACTTATCGATACCACGGAGGAGAAGACCAACGTTATCACCAGCTTCACCTTCGTCAAGAATCTTACGGAACATCTCAACGCCAGTTACAACTGACTTCTTATCTTCACCAAGACCAAGGATCTGAACTTCGTCACCAACCTTAACAACACCAGTTTCAACACGACCAGTAGCAACAGTACCACGACCAGTGATTGAGAATACGTCCTCAACAGGCATCAAGAAAGGCTTTTCAACGTCACGAACGGGTTCCTGAATCCAGTTATCAACAGCATCCATGAGCTCCATTACAGAATCTTCCCACTTAGCAACGCCATTCAAAGCACCGAGTGCAGAACCGCGGATGATAGGAGTATCCTCTTCGAAGTCATACTGTTCGAGAAGTTCGCGCATTTCCATTTCTACGAGCTCGAGCATTTCTTCGTCCTCAACCATATCGCACTTGTTCAAGAATACAACAAGACGAGGAACGTTTACCTGACGAGCGAGAAGGATGTGCTCACGAGTCTGAGGCATAGGACCATCAGTAGCAGCAACTACGATGATAGCACCATCCATCTGAGCAGCACCAGTTACCATGTTCTTTACGTAGTCGGCGTGACCCGGGCAGTCTACGTGAGCATAGTGACGCTTAGCAGTTTCATACTCGATGTGAGCAGTATTGATAGTAATACCGCGTTCCTTTTCCTCAGGAGCGTTATCGATCTGATCGAAAGACTTAACATCTTCACCAGTACCGAGCTTTTCGTGAAGCACCTTAGAAATAGCGGCAGTCAAAGTAGTCTTACCGTGGTCAACGTGACCAATAGTACCGATGTTAACATGCGGTTTGGTACGTTCAAATTTCTCTTTAGCCATAGCTGTTTTTTATTTTTTGTTTGAATGAATTTTCTTGTTCTTCAATCTTTAATAAAAAAGATTTAAATAAAAGAGAGCTGTTAGCGAGACTTGAACTCGCGACCTCTTCCTTACCAAGGAAGTGCTCTACCGCTGAGCTATAACAGCAAAAACGAAAAAGTTAGAGCGGAAGACGGGGCTCAAACCCGCGACCCCCAGCTTGGAAGGCTAGTGCTCTATCAACTGAGCTACTTCCGCAGTCCCCAATAAGGTTGTGGGCAAAGATGGATTCGAACCACCGAAGGCGTAAGCCAGCAGATTTACAGTCTGCCCCATTTGGCCACTCTGGTATTTGCCCTTATCTCCATTTCAACACCCTTACAACTTCGATTGTTGTTGATGTCTCTCGGAAACGGGTGCAAAGTTAGGCATTATTTCCTACCCACCAAACATTTCTCTGTTTTTTTTCAAGAAAAATTGATTTTTCTCACAAAAGCACCATTCGAACACGCTTCTAATACCCTTCAAACTAACATTTTGGTATATTTAAAAAGATACACACTCTCTACACCTACATAACGAACAGATTCTAAAAAAAAGAAGTGTATTACACATATTATAGAACAGCACCATCTTTCCAAGCCATCACAACATATAGTCTAATTTAGTCGGATGAAATACTGATAAACACTAACTTTGCAACATTATGAAGCTACACTACAATCAAGACCCAATGGGTAAAGCTATTTACGACTTTGTCCGCCATGGAAGTGCACAGTACCCATTAATCGTACAATCCACTCTGTTTGAAGATGACGAAATGCCCGTGCCCAACCTATTTCGCACCGAGAAAGATATGCCAAAATTAGAACGGATGGCAATTGACCTATGTAAAGGAAGTGTTCTTGATATTGGAGCTGGTGCTGGCTGCCACACACTTGCCTTAGAGCGAAGAAATATAAAAGTTACATCAATTGACATATCTGAACTATCTACCCAAGTACGTTCTATGCTCGGAGCAAAGAACGCGTTATGCGCTGACTTGTACACAGATAACTTTGGCAGTAATTTTGATACAATCATTATGCTCATGAACGGACTTGGATTGGCTGGCAACCTCAACAACCTACCCCATCTACTTAATCGCTGTAAGAATCTGCTTTCTGCTGGAGGCAAAATATTAGCAGACTCTTCCGATTTACGCTACATCTACGAAGATGAAGATGGTAATTTCGATTGGGATCCATCTGATGGTTACTATGGTGAAGTAGATTTTAAAATGTCATATGGTGATTGCGTTGGCAAGAGCTTTGACTGGTTGTATGTCGACTTTGACACACTTAGCCATACAGCTGCCTTGTGTGGACTAAAAGCTGCCAAAATTGCCGATGGAGAACACTACGACTACCTTGCAGAAATAACAGTCGCATCAAACAAATAATTTCACCAGTAAAAACGTAAAAAAGAGTCATCGAAGCATAGCTTTGATAACTCTTTTTTTCAGCGGTGTGTACGGGACTCGAACCCGTGACCCCATGCGTGACAGGCATGTATTCTAACCAGCTGAACTAACACACCATATTGCAAAAACTAAAACTTCAACTTTTAAAAAACATCAGCGGTGTGTACGGGACTCGAACCCGTGACCCCATGCGTGACAGGCATGTATTCTAACCAGCTGAACTAACACACCATGTTATTAAGTTGTGTCGTTTTTGCTTTTGCGAGTGCAAAGGTACAATAAAAAACTATATTACCAAACTTTTGCCTGTATTTTATGCGTTTTTAGTGCAAAAAAATCAAGAGGTGAGGTTATAATGCAACATAAGAGGGCCAAGAACATTATCCTTAGCCCTCTTACCTATTCAAATAGCTTCAATAGCGTTAAAGCGATACTTACATATGCGTCATCACAATCTGACAACACACAGGTTGATAGTAGCATAATACTATTTCAGCTAAAAAAAGATGCTCTGACTATATTACTTATACACGTTGGCGGAATTAGTAAACAAGTTAACAAGTTAACGGGTTAACAGGTAAGTTGCCAACTTATTAAGCTTTTCACCATTCAGAATTTAACACAATAGGTAATGTAAAGCATACTTACTTGTTAACCTGTCAACCTGTTAACCCGTTAACCAAAAATTCCGCCAACGGGTTACTTATTGTATCATATAAGGATCTTGTTATGCCCATAACAAACTCTCATAACACAGATATGATACACTTAGCTTATTATTTAGCTTGACGTTCTTTATATTTTTCAATTTGGCGGAGTAGAGAGTCAACACAAAGGTCAACACCCTCTTCAAAAGTATCGCACACCTTTTCAGCATGCAAATCGATGCCAGGAAGGGAAACATTGAGTGCCGTTTCCTTGTTCTTAGCTGTTTCAGGTTTTACAACCTTAAGCACAAACTCAGCCTTAATTATGTTATCACAAGTTTTTTCGAGTTTACCAGCCTTCTTGCTGATGAAAGCATTCAACTTTTCAGTTGCATCAAAGTGGATAGCTTGAATCTTGAGTTCCATAGTAACCTCCTTTTTTTGTTGTATTATGCCCTCGGATGGGCGTGTTGATATTCTTTTTTAAGGTCAGCAAACGTGGTATGTGTGTACACCTCAGTAGTTGCTATGCTCTCATGCCCTAATAATTCTCGAATAGCCTCAAGACTTGCACCATTGTTGAGCATTGCTGTTGCAAAGGTGTGCCGCAACACGTGCGGACTCTTTTTACGTTGCGATGTTACAAGCGACAGATACTTTTTTACAATCACTCCAACCTGACTTTTACCTATACGCTTCTTTTTTACACTCAAGAAGAGAGGTCCCTGTGAGTCTCCGTAAAAATCTTTGCGACTATCTAAATAAACCGACATAAAGTCAGCTAATTCATCACCAAATGGCACCACGCGCTGTTTATTACGTTTACCCGTCACCTTAAGTTCTTGCTGCTTCAGATTCAAATCCTCCACATTCAAACCAATAAGTTCTGACATACGTATACCTGTATGGTAAAAAGTAAGTAAAATTGCGTGAGCACGTTGGCCGCAATAATCATCCGAAAAAATCGTATGATCAAAGAGTTTGTTTACCTCCGCTTCCTTTAAGAAAGTGGGTAAAGGCTTCTGCGCTTTTGGATTGTGAATGCCTATCACAGGACTATAATCTATACGTCCTACACGCCTTAGGTACTTATAAAAACTACGCAGAGCGCTGAGTTCCTTGCCCATAGTACGTGTATTTTCACCACGATCTACCTGAGCTGCCATCCATCGGCGTATTACATCGGCATCCAAATTAAGCCAAGTCAACTGACTATCCAAACTTTTAAAATAGATTCGAATAGAACATAAAGCTTTTTGGTAAGTATCAATGGTAGCAGGTGAATACCCTCTATCTGCCAATAAATAATCCAAAAAGTCTTGTACTAAACGATCCATATACTATTTGCTTTATGGAGAAGCATTTCTGTGAGAAACGAATCTCAGCGTTTGAATATAGCTATCTCGGCTTTGCAAAAGCGAATATCGCAACTTTTTTTGAATAAGCCAAATTTTTTCCTACTATTTTGCAACTCCTTTATTAGGTTCATGTTTTTAGAACGTACATTGAACCCCATAAGTATAAAAAAAAACGCTACATCATTGCCGTAAAGCATTGATATAGCGAATGTGTTTTATGAGAAAACGTTAGTACGAGTAAGAGAACTACGTACGACGAAGTGCCCCATCCTTTTAAAAAGAGGACAACGCACAATAGCGTTATTAGTCTTCGTCACGATGAAGCTGCTGTACGTACACAGCGTGCTCCTTTGCCAAGCGCTTCAAAACGCTGGGCTTGTCAAACTGCTGACGAGCGCGGAGTTCTTTAACCACACCAGTCTTCTCGAATTTTCTCTTAAACTTCTTCAGGGCGCGTTCGATGTTCTCACCCTCTTTAACCTGTACTACGATCATTTTTTGAGTTTTATTTTGTTATTACTTAATTTCTTATTGGTTAGCATTGACGTAGGTATACAATTTTACCTACTCTTTGCGAGTTGCAAAATTACGCATTTATTTCATTACGCGCAAACTTTATCCTTGATTTTTAATATAAAAACGTTTATAGGTAGAACAATCAGACATACGAAAAGTATCGTACAACTTCTATACATTCCATTCCGAATAAGCCCCATCACATGAATTTCCCCTTTAATTAGTGGCAACAACATCGTGCAGATGTGGTAAGCCTACAGCATAAACGAACAATTGCCGCCCATCATTAGGCGGCAATTGCATTGATGGACAAGATATCACCATCATTATGTCTACCGTAAGCACAACGGTTATTTTGCTGCTTTTACTCTTCAATGCACCAAAGTGAAGCATGCAAATGATGCGTTCAAAAGAGTAAAACATGCTTCATGTCCTATTAATTTTCTACAATACGACGTGCACCAATGTAACGACGGCTGTAATAAGCTTCATTAGAGTCAGAAACTTTTACGCCTCCACTTGCTGCATGAACAAAAGAAAAATTGTTTCCTGAGGGGTCAACATCCATCACAATTCCAACATGTCCTACAGAGCGCAAGCTACCACGTCCACCGAAAAAGACCAAATCACCTTTTTTCAAATCAGCGATACGAGCAATAGGAGTTCCTTGTGTATACTGTGAACGCGAAGAACGAAGTATCGAAACATTTTGTTGACGATAAACGTAGCTCGTGAAACCAGAACAATCGAAAGCATAAGGACCAGACATGCCCGAGCGATAACTTGCACCCAAATACTGAAGGGCAGTCTGTACAACACTTTCGCCAAAGTTAGCATTGTATGACACTGAAGCCACTTTGTTTTCAGCAACCGCGGTAGATTGTTGCAAAGCACCCACAGGTGCTACTTCCTTTACAATTTTTTCTGCTGTGGGACGAGTCGGGATTGTTTCAGGCATAATGTCTTGAGCATTGGCCGTAAAAAACGACATTACACCCAAAGCCACACATGCAGCATATTTCTTTATTTGCACTATCATATTGGTTTAAAAGTTCTACAATATTAAGGGTGTTGAATATTCTTCCCTCAAATATTTCAACACGCCCTAAGACCTATCGAATGGTCTTTTAAAATCAACATTCGCAAAGATACAAAAAAACGCCTTGATAACCAAGACGTTTAATAAACTTTTTGACAATAAGGTGTATTTAATATTGATTTTTGCACACATTTATTGCAGATGTGTTATAAGAGACATCATGCTATTCAAATAAAGAATCAGCATCTACAGCATGTGAACTCTCCAAATGGTCATGCGTCTTTGCATGTAATTCAGCATCATGCACATTACATTTAGTTTCATGTTCGAACCGTTGCACTTTATCAATAGTATCTTTAACAACCTTATTTTTGGTGACAGCAGGTGCAAGTCCCTTAAAGGCAGGCAGGGGAGCCCCTTCTGCTGATACAGTCACAGGCATACCATTATAAGCATAATTATCATATAAAATGACAATGTTCGCGCTATTCACACGAATACACCCCTCAGAAGCACGTTTACCTATACTACCTGGTGCGTTTGTTCCATGAATGCCTATACCTCCAAGACGCCCTGTTGCCAACCGTAGGAAATGAGGACCATAGCACCCCTTTACACTACGTCCATCACGCGTGCGATGTATCCAATCTGTACTATTAAACAGACCTGATATACTAAAGTCACCCTCTGGTGTTTTATAATCACCTTTTCGTGTTTTATTTCCTCTACGTGCCCCACAAGCAATGCCGCAGCTAAAGAGCACACTATCATTCCTATCAAGCACATAGAGGTGCATGGTAGTTTTTGACACATAGATGTGTAGACCCTGGTATTTTTCATCCAAGGCCTTAGGAGTTTCCTGTTTTGCGGTGTCAGTAAGTGAAGCTATCTCATCTTCATTGGGTCCAGCATCAGCCATTTGTTGGCTCAGTAAAGAGTCATTATTATCCGATGCACCATCAACAGCTGAGGGTGTCTTCTTTCCACATGCTGTAAAGGTTAGAAATATAAATAATAGTATAAAAGGAAATAATGATTTCATGTATAAATGAATAGTGTTATGAAGGAAGAGGACTAATCATTCTGATAAGATGATTTGTACCCTATCGGATGTATACTTTTGTTAGCGAGCGAAGGAGCATAGCGGGCTATGTGACTGAGCGAAGGTTTCAAAAGCGGCTAAAAGACATGCTCAATTCATATCATTACTCACTTTAAAAATGGGTCAAATTATTTTTTACCATTACTAAAACCAAAAAACCTCTCTCAATCAGTTAAGATTGAAA
>URDV01000001.1 GCA_900546605.1 uncultured Prevotella sp. | reverse complement strand
GTATGCTTTACATTACCTATTGTGTTAAATTCTGAATGGTGAAAAGCTTAATAAGCTGGCAAATTTATTTGTTACCCCGTTAACTTTTCAACTTGTTTACTAATTCCGCCAACGCGTAGCTCTAATAATTCTGATAAGTTGATTTGTACTTTGTTGTGTGTATTTTTGTTAGTGAACGAAGGAACATAGCGGGCTATGTGACTGAGTGAACTGACAAAAATACACATGTGAGAGGGTGCAAAGCAATTATCAGAATTTTTAGAACTACCCTTAATGTAAATGGTTCGTATTTAAGCCCTTTGCATTTAGTCTTAGGTCTTATGCTTTGCCTTCGTTAAAACGTTTGGCTTGTTCAGCAATCAGCTCAGCATCGTCAAAGTAGTTAATCTTCATGGCACGGCGTACTTCGCTGAGTGTTTCGGCAGCAACGGCACGAGCCTCTTCACATCCTTTGCGTAGCATTTCGTACACGGCAGGAATGTCTTTTTCAAATTCAGCACGACGTTGACGTATAGGTTCTAACTCTTGCTGTAGTATCTTGTTGAGGAACTTTTTCACTTTCATGTCGCCTAAGCCACCACGTTGGTAGTGTTCCTTTACCTCGTCAAGATTTTGGTATTCAGGCCAATAAAGTCCAAAGTGTTCAGGTTTGCAGAAGGCATCGAGATAAGTAAATACGGTGTTACCCTCAATGTGTCCAGGATCCTCTACACGTAAGTGAGTGGGGTCTGTGTACATTGATTTAACTTTTTTCTCCACCTCTTTAGCACTCTCGGCCAAGTAGATGCAGTTGCCCAAACTCTTCGACATTTTGGCTTTGCCATCAGTGCCCGGTAAGCGGCAGCACACCGCATTGTTGGGTAACAAAATGTTAGGCTCAACCAAAGTTTCACCATATATATGATTAAAGCGACGCACAATTTCAGTAGCTTGCTCAATCATAGGTTTTTGGTCTTCACCCGCGGGCACTGTTGTAGCTTTAAAGGCTGTAATGTCAGCAGCTTGACTGATGGGGTAGGTAAAAAAGCCCACAGGTATGCTTGACTCAAAGCCACGCATACCAATTTCAGTCTTTACCGTAGGGTTACGTTGCAGTCTGCTTACAGTAACGAGGTCCATAAAGTAGAATGAAAGCTCACATAACTCAGGTATTTGGCTTTGAATGAAGATGGTGATCTTTTCGGGGTCAAGACCGCAAGCCAAGTAGTCAAGAGCTACTTCAATAACGTTTTGACGCACCTTTTCAGGGTTGTCTATGTTGTCAGTTAAAGCTTGTGCATCAGCTATAAACACAAACATTTTTTTGAAGTCGCCCTCGTTTTGTAATTCTACGCGACGCTTTAGTGAGCCAACATAATGGCCTATGTGGAGGCGGCCTGTGGGACGGTCGCCAGTAAGAATAACCGTATCTTTTGCCATACTTTATTTTTTAATTTGCGGCAAAGATACGCTTTTCTTTATAAAATCGTGTACCTTTGCACAAACAAAAGCATGATGAATTCACCTAAACCTATGAAGTTATGAATCAAATACGTGTACATAGTTATGAGTCATTTGGCACATTTGATGGCCCAGGCATTCGGTATGTCGTTTTTTTACAAGGTTGTCCTTTTAAGTGTCTGTATTGTGCTAATCCCGATACGATTGACGCTGTTGGCGAGAGCAAATTAACTGATTATGATTACATTGTAAAGCAAGCCGTGTCGTTAACTCCATTTTACGGTCCTCGTGGTGGTATTACTTTTTCGGGTGGTGAACCCACAGTACAGGCCGAGGCTCTCATACCGCTTTTCAAACGTTTGCGTGAAGAGCATATACATATATGTGTTGACTCAAATGGTGCTATATGGAACAAGCATGTGGAGGAACTTTGGAACTTGACAGACCTTGTGATGCTTGATGTAAAGGAAATGAACCCAAAGCGTCATCGCCACATTACAGGACGCGATAACACACAAACGCTTGAAACTGCTCGTTGGTTTGAGCAGAATAATCACTTATTTTGGCTGCGTTATGTGTTAGTTCCGGGTGTGAGTGACTTTGAAGAGGACTTGCATGCTTTGGGACAGCATTTCAAAGATTATGTGTGGCTTGAAAAGGTGCAGCTATTGCCTTACCACACTTTAGGAGTTCATAAATACGAAGCTTTGGGGTGGGATTATAAACTAAAAGATGTGTCTCAGAATACCCCCGAACAGAAAAAGCGTGCTGAAGAAATATTACGTTCCTATTTTGGGCAAAAGTTACAGGTTCATTAATTGGGGGCTAATAATGCTGATTAGTTGATTTGTGCTCTATCGTGTGTGTATTTTGTTAGTGAACGAAGGAGCATAGCGAGCTATGCGACAGAGTGAAAAGAGAAAAGATACATGTGAGAGGGTGCAAAGCAACTATCAGAATTTTAGAATATTAAAATCAGTATTTTTAGAACCACCCTAATTATAATTTTCTTAATAATTTT
Organism: uncultured Prevotella sp.; assembly: GCA_900546605.1. Classification (GTDB taxonomy): domain Bacteria; phylum Bacteroidota; class Bacteroidia; order Bacteroidales; family Bacteroidaceae; genus Alloprevotella. Next base: position 30,560 of record URDV01000001.1, on the reverse strand, counting down.
CACCTATGCGTCCTGTTATAGCTATCATAGCTTCCAACACATTGGCTTGCATTGGCTTATCTGATATTATACGTCGTATGATGCCAGGGGCTGATATATGTACCTATTCACGTTATGCCGATTTGATAAAGTCGCCCGAATCAGATAATTACTTTCATTACTTTGTGTCAGGGACTGAATTGATGTTAGGAGCTAGCTACTTTTTGCAACGTCAGCATAAGACGATAGTTTTGGTGCATGGTGATGAGGCTCTGCATTTGCCGCAAGGTTTTCACACCTTAAATGTGTTTCAGTCAGAGTCAGAACTGATTCGTTCAATCATAACATTGGCTCAGAATGCTCATAAGGCGCATGGTGCAGAACCCGATGTGGTAAAACAGGCGCAGCATCCACGGCACATGAATGTAGCACATGCCCCTGCCAGTGTGCCACACCTTACTCCGCGCGAACGTGAGGTGTTAAAAGGAATTGTTGAAGGCTTAATTAACAAAGAAATTGCAGAGAAAATGGGAGTTAGTTTGGCCACAGTCATTACGCATCGTAATAACCTTACAGACAAATTAGGCACTCGTAGCGTGTCGGCTCTTACCATTTTTGCTGTTATGCATGGCATCGTTAATAGTGAGGATTTATTTAGAGTGTCCTGAAACTTCTCGTGATATATTCGAGAAAGGATATGATAAGAACCAATTGATGCGTGTTTGTAAGGATAATGGGTTTCCTCATCCATTAACGATTGACATAAGTAATGCAAAAAACTTGATAAAGATGAAACTCTTGCAGATGTTGAAGAGTTGAGGACTTTTCCTAATCCTGGTTTGTTGAACCCTAATCTTACAAGTGGTGGACGTGGTATGATGTTAGTAAATATTTATTGATTATCAATAACTTTGATGTTATTCAGTAAACCCTACTTAAGGGTAGAATGGGGTAAATGCTGTTTGTGTCGTGCAAGCAAAGTAACATTCAATTGTTGTAGCGGAGATAATAGATGCTAATCGCAGTTTAGTACCTATGAAAAGAGAGCATAGTACTCAACCGCACTCGAGTATAGTACTCATTGGCACTTGAGCATAGTACTCAACCGCACTTGAGTATAGTACTCATTGGCACTTGAGTACTATACTACTTTTTTCTGTAACTTATGCTAGATAGAACACACAAGATATGATAACAGAAATGAGGTTATTTATTTACAAAATAAAAGTTGTTCTTGGACGGATTACTTTTTCAAGTGAATACGCCATTGTACATTGTAAAAAACAAATGAGTCCAAATCATTACATGATGACTTGGACTCATTTGTTTCTTACAATGTAGTTTGAATACTACGTTTACGATACGAGTGGCTAAACTTCTTCAAAGTCAACGTACTCACCTTCGTTTTTTTCAAATATCTTGTTACTGCGGCGTTGGCGAGAGTTAGGGCTACCTCCTTCGTGGTGGGCATTGCCTGAGTGCGTGCCAGCCGTTGATGTGCTATTTTGTTCAAATGGTTGACTATAGTTGGCTTGTTGCTTTTTTTGCTGACCATGTTTATTGCCCATCTGATAGAGGCTGAATAGGTTGATGCCAAACATGCGAAGAATGGTGTTGGCAAAGCCTATGATGATAAACACAAAGCCAAAGATAAGAATGAAAAGACAGCCTAAAAAGTTCATAATTGCGTGAGGTGTTGCGTCGGGTAGTTAGTAATTAATAAACTGGTGGAGTGAGCCATCAGCATGTTAGGATGGGACAGCACTCTCTATAGCTTATATATTTGCAACTTGTATGCCAAAGTGTGGCTTTGAGCAGAAGTTTGATGTAAACATAGGGTTAAACTCCATTGTTTACCCTTTAATTAGGCTTTCCTACTTAAGTTGGTTGGTGAAAAAATCGAGTGCAACAGATGTTAGCACGTAAAGTATGATAATGGCTGAAAAAGCCGTAATGCCTAACAATATGAGTAGCAGAATGCTGACAAGTATGAACCCATAGCGCAACTCGTTACCTTTTAGTCCGTACGACTTGAATTTAAGGGCAAACATGGGAATTTCAGCTACTAATAGCCAACTGGCAATGAATGTGCCTGCAATAAGCATAATGGCATAGGCATTAGCAGGAATATGCTCTGTGTTGAACTGAATGGCTACTGAGAGTGATGTCCAAAATAGTGCATTGGCTGGTGTGGGCATGCCAATAAAACTCGTTGTTTGTCGTTCGTCAAGATTAAATTTGGCCAAACGTAGAGCAGAAAAGGCTGCCATGACAAAAGCCACGTAGGGCAACACTTCAGCTACAAGTGGCGAATTGAACAAGGGCACTTGTGGCGTGCTCAGCGAGCGAAGCATAGAAAAAATTACCGCCGAAGGGGCAAAACCAAAGGTAATGTCGTCGGCCAAAGAGTCCAACTCTTTGCCGATGTTAGACGAGACGTGTAGCAAACGAGCGGCAAAGCCATCGAAAAAGTCGAACACGGCACCTATAACTACAAAGAGTAAAGCCAATTCGTAGTTAGCGTTAAAAGCCCAATAGGTGGCGATGCATCCCGAAATGAGGTTGCAGCAAGTGAGTGTGTTAGGAATATGCTTTTTCATATTTTTGCTTTATAATAAGCGTAAGAGTTGAAAGGTTTAAGGGCGTAGGAGAGCGATTCTCTTTGCTCTTAAACTTTTCAACTCTTAAACTATGGTCAATTATTTAAGTTTTGCAATAATTGTTTGGTTGCCAACAGTGGCTTGTCCCATGTGTACAAGTACTTCGCTATCAGTAGGCAAGTACACGTCAACACGTGAGCCAAACTTGATGAAACCCATGTGTTCGTCAAAGTAGCATTCTTCATCTTCGCGAGCATAGGTCACAATGCGTCGAGCCACGGCTCCTGCTATTTGTCTTACCAACACCTCTTTGCCATCAGGTGTTTCAATTACTACTGTAGAGCGTTCATTCTCGGTGCTGGCTTTGGGCAACCATGCCTTATGAAAGTTGCCATTGTGGTGTACAACTTTCTTAACAATGCCCTCAACTGGAAACCAATTGGCATGAACGTTGGTGATGGACATGAAAATAGAAATCATTAATCGGCGGTCATGAAAGTATTCATTTTCATCCACCTCCTCAATAACCACCACTTTGCCGTCAGCCGCAGCTAACACAGTGCCTTCCTTCTCGCCATCAAATAGGCGAATGGGACAGCGAAAGAAGTTGATTGCTATGCCATATAAAATGACACATATGGCTACATAAACGTAAAATGGCCATAGCACAACGTTGTGCAGTAAGTAGTAGAGTAGTGCACCTACTATGATGATTACTGCTAAGCTGTGACGCAATATGTCATTACCCTCGCTATGTAGTCGTACTTTCTTTATTCTGTGCTTTCTTTCCATGAATCTTCTTAATGTATTGTCAAGTGAAGTGTCAATTGTTGGTTAATACCAACATAAAATGTGTGGCAAAGATAATAAGAAAAACTCAGAAAAGTGTAATTTTTACTCCTTAATCCACTCCTTTGACAAAACGCTTTCAAGTTCTTCAGCTGATAGGCGTAGTCTGAAATTGCCTTTCTCGGCTATAGAAATGCCACCTGTCTCTTCGCTCACAACTACGGCAATGCAGTCACTCTTTTGCGATATACCTAAGGCTGCTCTGTGTCGTAGACCCAATGACTTGGGTATGTCTGTGTCGTGTGAAATGGGCAGAATGCACCCTGCAGCCTTGATGCGCTGGTGTGATATGATCATGGCACCATCGTGTAGTGGGCTGTTCTTGAAAAATATGTTTTCAATGAGTCGCTGAGTAATGTTGGCATTTATTTGGTCGCCTGTGGTAATATATTCATTTAGTCCCACATAGCGCTCAATAATAATGAGTGCTCCCACCTTTTGCTTACCCATGTTCATACAAGCCATGACAATAGGCATGATTTCCTCGCGGTGAACATTGCCATCCTTGTTACTGCGCTTGCTGTTAAAGAAACGTGTAAGGAAGTGTGTACTACGTCGTGCGCCAATGGTGCTGAAGAAATGTCGTATCTCTTCTTGAAACAGCACGATGAGAGCCAATGAACCTACATTTACTACCTTGTCGAGAATGGTGCCAAGTAGGCGCATTTCAAATATTTGCGACACAAATATCCATACTACAATGAATACCATGATACCACCAAAAATGTTGGCTGAACTTGACTCCTTCATCAAGCGGTAAATGTAGTAGAGCAGTATGGCTACTGAAAATATGTCGATGATGTCTTTTATTCCGAAACTAAACATAGCTCGTTATTGTGTACACCCATATGCGTGTTAGTTGACGAATGGGTATAATGTGTAATTTACTTGCAAAGGGCTACAATGCGTTTGGCTTCAACAGCTTCTTTTACATCATGCACGCGCAGAATGTTGGCTCCCTTCATTAGTGCAACGGTGTTGAGCACAGTGGTGCCATTGAGCGATGTTTGTGGGGTGCCACCTAATAGTTTATAAATCATTGATTTGCGTGATATGCCCACCAATAAGGGGAGATGAAAGCAATTAAAGTCGTCAAGATGCTGAAAAAGTTCATAGTTATGCTCCAATGTTTTGCCAAATCCAAATCCAGGATCCACTATGATGTCTTTGGCTCCCATTTGACACAAGCGGTCAATGCGCTCGGCAAAGTAGAGCATCACTTCGCGTCGCAAATTGTCGTAGTGTGGTGCTTGCTGCATAGTGTCAGGAGTGCCTTGCATATGCATTAATATATAAGGTACACCTAAACGTGCCACTGTGCGAAACATTTGTCTATCCATCATTCCTCCCGAAATGTCATTGATGATGTCAGCACCTTCCTCTTCAACACACATGCGAGCTACATCCGCACGAAAGGTGTCGACTGATATGGGTATGTTGGGGTAGAGCTTACGAACTATGCGCAAGCCTTTGCGCAAGCGATTCATCTCCTCCTCGGGTGGCACATCGTCTGCTCCAGGACGCGATGAATAACCTCCAATGTCAATCATGTCGGCTCCATCGTTCACAAGTTGATGTACACGGGTGGCTATGTGTTGCTCATCGGGGGTGCGACTTTCAGCATAAAAAGAGTCGGGCGTGATGTTAAGTATGCCCATTATTTGTGGTTCGCGTAGTTCGTAAAGTTGACCACGCAAATTTAGCGTATGCATAGGTTTTATTTAAATTTCGGGCAAACTTACAAATTTATTTTTGATTGAATGGGCGTTTAAAAAAAGACTTTATTACCTTTGTACTAATTTAATGTGAGGCTAAAGATATGCTACATTCCTTAAGGGGGGTGTAGGTATGTCGGAATCCTTTTTTCTTACAAACTTAATGAATGCGGCATGACCTTTTCAGCCAGCAAATTTGTAAGCAGGGAGCAATTCCGTCATCAAACAATGAAATTTAGGTCCTATTCAAACACCATAAATGATGACAATAGCAGAGTTATACAAACTATTTTTGCAGCATCCAGTTGTAACCACCGACACACGCGACTGCCCAGTTGGTTCTATGTTCTTTGCCCTTCGTGGCACCACCTTTAATGGTAATGCTTTTGCCTTAAAGGCACTTGAAAGCGGTTGTGCCTATGCGGTAGTTGATGATGAAAGCGTAACGGGTAATGATCACTTGATACACGTTGATGATGTGTTAACCACATTACAGCATTTAGCCACTTATCATCGTCACCAGCTCAATATGCCTGTGTTGCAAATTACGGGTACGAATGGCAAAACTACTACAAAGGAGTTAACTTCAGCCGTACTTGCTGCTCAATATAATGTGCTTTATACGCAAGGCAACTTTAACAACCACATAGGTGTTCCTAAGACGTTGCTCCGACTTCGCCCAGAACATCAAATTGCAGTGATTGAGACTGGAGCCAGTCATCCTGGCGAAATAGATCAATTGTCGCATATTGTTGACCCTGACTGCGGACTCATTACCAACGTAGGTCGTGCTCACTTAGAGGGGTTTGGCTCATTTGAGGGTGTGATTCATACAAAGGGAGAATTATATGACTATTTGCGTAATAAGCCCCAATCGTTCATCTTTATTGATGGCGATAACTCTTATTTAACTCCTTTAGCTACTGGCTTAACAATCGAAACTTATGGCACACCTAGCAAGGGCTATGGTGTTGAAGGCGATGTGGTAGAATGTAATCCTTACCTCAAATTCCGTTTTCGCATTGCTGGAGCCGAATGGCATGAGGTACAAACTCACCTAATTGGTTCGTATAACGTAACCAATGCTTTGGCCGCTATAGCCGTGGGACATCACTTTGGCATAACCGCTGATGAGGCTGCAAAGGCCATAGCTAACTATGTGCCTACTAACAATCGTAGCGAAATGGTAAAGACTGAGCACAATGAACTTATTGTTGATGCCTATAATGCAAATCCTACAAGTATGAAGGCTGCACTTGAAAACTTTGCTCGCATACCCTCGGCACACAAAATGTGTATATTAGGTGAAATGCGTGAATTGGGCTTGGCCTCAGCTGAAGAGCATAAAAATGTGGCAGAACAAGCTCTCTCGCTCGGTTGTGAAGAAGTATGGTTTGTTGGTGAAGAGTTTCAGGCTTATGCCGAAGGCGGACGCTGGTTTCCCGATGTTGAAGCTGTTAAAACAGCACTTGAAGGAGGTGATACACCTTCAAACCGCTTGATACTAATTAAAGGGTCAAATGGTACAAAACTTTATCAACTTCCCACATTGTTGTAATTATGAAGCTCATTAAGCGCTTATTCTTTGCTTTCAAGTCAGTGTTTACCTCTTCTTTTGTAGGTTTGCTTTCAGTCTTGGTTAGCATTTTTTACTTTTTTGTAGCAATGGATATGTTTTGGAATGGTAATGCTGGGTGGACAACTCCTGGTCGTACTATTTTATTTCATACACCCTTGTTCATTGAAGTTGCTGCTATTGTGGTGGTGTTTGTGCATGGCTTTATGAAGAAAAAGTTAGAGCAACAAGTCAATGCTTTGAGTGCTCAAAAACCTATTAAGGAAACGAATGCTCAGTCAGGTGATGAGCCAATGGGTGAAAGCCCTATTGAAACATCTCACGAGGAGTAAATAATATTGCATATGCATCGGGTGCTCAGTTCTGTATATTGACAGAATTGAGCACCCGATTTGTTTTATACATGTTGTGTGAAATGCTGATTTTAGCAATTATCTTTTGTGGAGCATCAAAGGCTGAAAATTCTTTGCTATTGGATGAGGCTGCTACCTTATTCACGGCACATTTGTTCCATTTCACTCTTTAAATGATAATAATGAGGGCTTGGCATATAAAAATAAGTACATTTGCAGTTGAAACTTAGAACAAAGAAAGAATAATAGTGCGCATGAAGCAGATAAACTTTGTGCGCATATGATGATTAAAAACAAATATGAAACTACTGCTTATACTTTCACTTGCGAGTTGCAGTTTAGTGGCTTCGGCACAACAAACATTATCGCTTGATAGTTGTCGTGCTATGGCGCTGCGCAACAACAAAGAGTTAGCTCAGAGCAAGGCTAAAATAGAAAAAGCTGGATGGGATAGCAAGGCTGCTCACACCAATTATCTGCCCAAAGTGTCGTTAACCGCGGGCTACATGCGTAGCGGTGACGAAATATCGCTGTTGAGCAAAGACCAAAAGAATGCATTTAATAATTTAGGCAGCAATGCAGTGAATGCTTTCAATGGGCAGTTTGCAGGGCAGTTGACTAATGTCATGCAACAAATTGTAACTAAGTATCCTGACCTTGCTCCTTTGGTACAAGACTTCTCTGGCAAATTGCCTCAATTGCAGGGCGCATTGGCACAAGCTGGCAATGGTTTAGGAAAATCATTTACCGATGCCTTACGCACCGACACACGTAACATGACTGCAGGCATGATTTTGCTCACACAACCGCTTTACATGGGTGGCAAAATTAAGGCATATGAAAACATTACACAACTACAACAGCAGTTGGCACAGCAACAGCTGAAGGCTGATGAATTGCAAGTGCTGCTTGATGTTGACAAGGCTTATTGGCAAGTGGTGTCGTTGGCCAATAAACGTAAATTGGCTATTAGCTATCGCAACATGTTAGCCCATCTTGACTCGGATGTGGTGAAAATGATAAAAGAAGGCGTAGCTACTAAAAGCAATGAACTTTCAGTAAGCGTTAAGCTCAACGAAGCTGAAATGACCTTAATGAAGGTAGAGGATGGTTTGACTCTTTCACGCATGTTGCTATGTCAGTTATGTGGCTTGCCACTCGAAAGTGCCCCCAAACTGACTGATGAAGATCATGCCGACTTGCCTACATCGGCTGAAAACATTACTGCTGATGTGGCTACAGCTTATGCTAACCGTGCTGAATTGGCACAGCTTGTTACAGCACAAAACATTTATGCTGAAAAGGCAAAGGTAGAGCGTTCGGCTGTTTTACCACAATTGGCTTTAACGGGTGGCTATATGATTTCGAACCCTAACGTGTTTAATAGTTTTGAAAAGAAATTTCGTGGAACATGGGCTGTGGGGGTTATGCTAAAGGTGCCTGTGTGGAACTGGGGCGAAACCAAATATAAGGTGCGAGCAGCCCGCGTTGAGGCCAACATGGCAGCTCTTAAGGCTGATGAGGCACGTGAAAAGATTGAACTGCAGGTAAACCAAGAGGCGTTTCGTGTGAATGAGGCTAACCGCAAGCTATCATTGAGTATGAAGAACTTAGCCAAGGCTGAAGAGAATTTGCGAACCGCACAAGTAGGTTTTAAAGAGGGGGTTATTACCACCTCTGACTTGCTCATGGCGCAAACTGCTTGGTTGCAAGCAAATAGCGACAAAATTGATTCGCAAATAGACATAAAACTAAGTCGAGCTGCTTATAACAAAGCATTGGGCAAGTAATGCGTATGTTGATGTTTGATGTTGAACCTTATACATTAAACATTGCCTTCTGCAATGATGTTTTTACATAAAATACTTTTTTTCAATAAGATAAAGATATGAGACAAAAAGCAAATTTTCTTCCGGCCATCATCATCATGGCTGCCATCATTATATTGGTCATAGTAGGTAGCTTGTATGCCTTTGACAATGAAACCGATACAATTCAGGGACAAGCAGACGTAACCGAGTATCGTGTGTCGAGTAAAGTGCCTGGCCGTGTGCTAAAATATATGGTAAAAGAGGGCGACTATGTGCATGCGGGTGACACTTTGGCTATACTTGGAGCTCCTGATGTGGCAGCTAAGCTAACACAAGCACAAGCTGCAGAGGATGCCGCAGCAGCACAGAGCCGTAAGGCTGAAAAGGGCGCACGTCAAGAGCAAATAGCTGGTGCTTATGAAATGTGGCAAAAGGCTAAGGCTGGTGTCGACATAGCTGAAAAATCATATGCACGTGTAAAGCGCTTGTATGACCAAGGAGTGATGACAGCACAAAAGTTGGACGAGGTGACCGCACAGCGTAATGCTGCAATAGCTACCGAACGTGCTGCCAAGTCGCAATATGACATGGCCAAGAATGGTGCTGAACGTGAGGATAAAGAAGCTGCAGCTGCTTTGGTGAATCGTGCTAAGGGTGCTGTGAACGAGGTAAACTCTTATATTAAAGAAACGGTGTTGATAGCTTCGGCCGATGGCGAGGTAACTGACATATTTCCGCAAATAGGTGAGTTGGTGGGTACGGGCGCTCCCATCATGAACATAGCTTTGATGAATGACATGTGGGTAACCTTTAATGTACGCGAAGATCACCTCTCAGCCTTTAAAATGAACCAAACCGTGAAGGCTACTATCCCTGCGTTGAATAATAAAGAAGTAACCCTTAAGGTGTACTATATGAAGGACTTAGGCTCATATGCAGCGTGGAAGGCAACTAAAACCACCGGGCAGTATGACATGAAGACCTTTGAAGTAAAGGCAATGCCTGTGGCCTCAGCAGCAGGTGCTACAGTGCAAAAGGTGGATGGTTTAAGACCAGGGATGAGTGTGCTGCTTGTTACCAATAAGTAAATCAACTACGTGTAACATGAAAGTAGGAATATGGGGAAGAGAGTGGCTGAGGCTGTCAAGGGGCGGCATCTACATTTTTTGCATGGTGTTAGCTCCGCTCTTTTGCTACTTCTTCTTTACATCACTAATGAAGCAAGGTTTGCCTGAAAACTTACCTATGGGATTGGTCGATGAAGATCATACCACTACCACGCGTAATTTGGCACGCAATCTTGATGCATTTCAAATGAGCAACATAACGCAAGAGTATGCTAATGTGACTGATGCTCGTAAGGCTGTGCAAAAGGGTGACATATATGGTTTTTACCTCATTCCGCATGGCACAACTAAGCAAGCCCAGTTGCAGCGTGTACCTACGGTGTCGTTCTATACCAATAATTCGTATCTTGTGGCAGGCTCATTGCTTTATCGTGACATGCGCATGATGTCAGAGTTGGCATCGGGGGCAGCTTCGCGCACCGTGCTATATGCCAAAGGAGCAACTGAACGACAAGCTATGGCCTACCTGCAACCCATTGTGATTGACATGCACGCGGTAGGTAACCCTTGGCTTAACTATAATGTTTATTTGTCTAACATCATTATTCCAGGTATGTTGGGCATATTCATCTTTATGGTAACTGTTTATAGTCTTGGTTCTGAATTAAAGTTTGGCACGGCTGATGATTTAATGTCATCGTCAAATGATTCAATCATAGTGGCTCTCACATCTAAGTTGTTGCCCCACAGCATCATCTTTTTGCTCATGGGTAGCATTTATGTGTTCTTGCTTTATGGCTATTTACATTTTCCGTGTAATTGTGGCATACCACGCATGTGGTGCGTGATGGCCTTGTTTGTGTTAGCATGCCAGGGCTTGGGAGTGTTTATGTTCACAATGTTGCCTACTTTACGCATGGGGTTATCGTTTGCCTCATTGTGGGGCGTTATCTCGTTTAGCATTTCGGGCATGTCATTTCCAGTTATGGCTATGCACCCCATACTGCAAGGTCTTTCTTACCTCTTCCCTTTGCGCCATTATTATTTGCTCTACGTAAATAGTGCACTCGATGGTTATTCTTTAGCTAATGCTTGGCCATTTGTGATGAGTTTTGTGGGCTTTATGTTGTTGCCTTTACCTTTCTTAGGTAGACTAAAAAAGGTGATGAAAACCTATGCTTATGAGCCTTAACATCCATTAATTACAACTCGATATAGCTTATGTTTAATATCAGACAGGCTTTTGCTGATTTCAACTACATATTTCGTGAGGAGTTGAAGACAATTATACGCGACAAGGGTGTAATTATCTTTTTCTTCCTTGTTCCATTAGGTTATCCGTTGCTTTACACCTTTATTTATACCAATGAAGTAGTGCGCGATGTGCCTATAGCTGTAGTTGACGATTGCCGTTCTGCGCAGAGTCGTGCCTACTTGCGTCATATTGATGCTACACCTGATGTACACATTATATCATACTGCGCCAATATGGGCGAGGCTAAACAACTGATCAAGCATCGCAACGCTTATGGAGCCGTTTACATTCCGCGCGACTTTACTGACAAACTAAATCGTGGTGAACAAGTGTATGTGAGTGCATTTGCCGACATGAGCGGTATGCTTTATTATAAAAGTGTGCTGACGGCTAACACCAATGTGAGTCTTGCTATGAATGCCGACATTAAAGTGAAACGAGCTGGCGGAACTACCATACAGCAAGATCAAGTGGCAGAGCATCCTATTAAATATGAGGAAGTGTCGCTCTACAACCCACAAAATGGTTTTGCCACCTTCCTTATTCCAGCTGTGCTGATGCTTATCATTCAGCAAACTTTGTTATTAGGAGTAGGCATGGCTGCAGGCACAGCGCGTGAGCATAATGCTTTTCGCAACTTAGTGCCAGTTGAACGTCATCATCGTGGATTGCTACGCATTGTGATGGGTAAAGGTTTTGCTTATTTGCTGGTTTACATACCGCTCACCATCTACATATTGGGCGTGGTGCCACACTTGTTCCGTTTGAACCAAATAGGTAATCCTTGGGACATATTATTGTTCGTAACCCCCTTCTTAATAGCTTGCATATTGTTTAGCATGATGGTAAGTGCCTTTGTGCGCCATCGTGAAATGTGTATTATGCTCATCGTATTCACTTCTGTCCCTTTGTTATTCATTTCAGGACTCTCGTGGCCAGGTAGTGCCGTGCCCAGTGTGTGGAAGGCTATCAGTTATGTATTCCCCTCAACATTTGGCATAGATGGCTTTGTCGCAATCAATAACATGGGAGCTGACTTAAGCGATGTAAAGCATGAGTGGTATATGCTTTGGATGCAAGCATTTATATACCTTATAGCTACTTGTGCCGTTTACAAGGCAAGTATTACGCGTGCAAGGCAACGTGTTATTGAAAATTGGCGAAGTAAATAATGGTCATAAAAGAAGGCGAAAGTCAAGAACAAGTTGCTTGTTCTTGACTTTCGCCTTCTTAGCTCAAATAGTTGGATGATTTTACTTAAGTAGGTTTCAAAATTATTTTTATGTTGAAAGAGCATTAACGGGATGCGGATGTTTTCTTCATTCGAATGTTTCTGTCCCTTCCCGATAACGGGGAAAACGAAGAGGGGAAAGCTCTGGCTATGTGATTGAGCATGCAGGAAACATCTGCGCCCGAGAATGTGCTTTCAACGTGAAAATAATGTCTATCGATAAAACAAAATTATTTTGAACATCTATTTATAACGCATCCAGCGAATCATCTCTTTCAAACTGGGCTTTTTACCATACATTAATATGCCAACGCGATAGATGCGTGCGCTGCACCACACAAACAAGAATGAGGTGGCATATAATATGATGAGTGAAAGCGCCTCTTGCCAAAGTGGCACGTTAAAGGGTATACGCACCATCATAACGATGGGCGATGTGAGCGGGAATAAAGATGCCCAAAAGGCCAATGGGCCATTGGTGTTTTCAGCAGAGCCCATAGCAGCATATAGCCCAAATACCATGATGAGTATAATGGGCATCATAAATTGTGACGAATCCTCTTGCTCATTAACTGAAGCACCAATGGCAGCAAAGAAGGAAGCGTAAAGTAAATAGCCGCCAATGAAGTAAAGCACAAAGCAAATGCCTATTTCCATGTAGGGTAGGTTCACCAATGCTGAGAAAATCTCTTGCGACTCGCTGGGAGCCATTGCTTGCATGGCTGCAGGTGATGTGGCTGCTTGCATGCCAGCCATGCCCATTGGCTGACTTTGTGCCATGTCGGCTCCTGATAGTCCAAAGGCAGTACCAGCTACCATAAGTATAACGGCCAACATAATGCCCCATATGGCTAATTGCACAAATCCCACAAAAGCTATACCCACAATTTTGCCCATCATGAGCTGAAAGGGTTTTACGCTCGACACCATGAGTTCAACAATACGGTTCGATTTTTCCTCTACCACACTCTGCATGACCATGCCACCGTATGACATAACAAACATGTAAATCATGAAGGTGAAAATAAAGCCTGCAGCAATGGCAATGTTGGTGTCAGACGATGTAGTGTCGCCATCAGCATTGCGCTTCATTGTTGGAATGTTGATTTCGGCTTGTACATCGTCAATGATTTTATCAAGTCCTTGAATGCCAGTAGCGGCCAGTTTGTCGTGCCGTACTTGCTCGTTGAGCACATTGCTCACATATGAAAGTAGACCTGCAGCTACCTCATTACGTGAGTAAATGGTTACCGCCTTAGGATTTTTAACCAAGTCGGCACGTATGTCAATCACGGCCTCATACTCCGTAGTATCGGTGTAGTAGGCTTTATTGTCGGGGTCGCTAATAGGAACAAAACGATAGGTAGCATCGTCTTTAAACAGCCCCACATACTTATTAGTACTATCGGCCACAGCTACTGCCTTTTGGTCATTGTCTTTAATAGATGATAGCCAAATAGGTACAAAAACCAATGCGGCAAATATGAAGGGCATGAGAATTGTTAAAATGATGAATGACTTCTTTTTAACCCTTGTGAGGAATTCTCTTGAGGCAACTAACAAAAACTTATTCATGGCTGGCTACGGTTTTCAAAAAGATTTCTTGCATCGATGGTAATTGTTCGCTGATGGAACGTGGCTCAATGTGGGCTGATATGGCAGCAAAGAGTTCTGCATTGCTGAGCTGTTCACTCTTTTGTAAAGTGTAAATGTGGTTATTACCTTGAGCTCGGCTTGATAGCAGCGTGAATGCTCCTTCAACGCTTTGCAAATGCGAGTCATTCGACACCACTTCATACACACCTGAGCGGAAACGTTCCTTGATATCATGTACATTACCCGAAAGAACCACCTGTGAATGGTTGATAAGTGCTATTTCGTCACACACCTCTTCAACCGATGACATGTTGTGTGTTGAAAAAATAATGGTGTGACCCTTATCGCGCAATTCAAGTATTTCACGTTTTAAAAGTTCAGCATTCACGGGGTCAAAGCCCGAGAAAGGTTCGTCAAAAATAAGCAAAGGAGGTTCGTGCAACACGGTAATGATAAATTGCACCTTTTGTTGCATACCTTTTGATAGCTCTTCAAGTTTTTTGTTCCACCAAGGCATGATGCCAAACTTTTCAAACCACATTTTGAGTCGTTTTATAGCTTCTCCTCTTGAAAGTCCTTTAAGTCGAGCCAAATAAATAGCTTGTTCGCCTACTTTCATCTTTCTGTAAAGGCCGCGTTCCTCTGGCAAATAGCCAATGCGCATTACATCGTCGGGGCCGAAAGCATGTCCGTCAAATATAACCTCTCCGCTATCAGGAGCAGTAATGCGGTTAATAATGCGTATGAGTGTCGTTTTACCTGCTCCATTAGGGCCAAGTAGTCCAAACACTTTGCCGCGTGGCACATCAATGCTCACATCGTTAAGTGCGGTGTGTTCGGCATATCTTTTAATGATATGTTGTGCTTGTAAAAATGAATTTTGCATATTGATGGTGTTTTACATAGTGTGTTATTTTACAGCTTCAACGCTGTAATGAGCTTGTTTAAGCAAATTGAGCAAACCACGTTTGCCGGGTAGGTGCAGGCAGCCCACAGCCACAAATGTGCTCTTGTCTTTCATAATAGCTGGCAATGCCTCGGCCCAATTTTTGTTACGTGTGTAAATGAGTGCATCCTCTTCGGCAGGTGTGGCATCACAACTATTGTGCATTTTTTCTTCGCTTATTTTCTCAATAGCTGCCATGTCTTGCGCGTAGTAAGCCTTAATAGTACGTTTAACAATGTTCAAGTTATAATCAATGTTGTCAATGGTGCACATGAGTTGCTCAGCTTGTCGGGGTAGTGGTGCACCAAAGAGTACATTCATTTGATAGTCAATGGTTTCTAATCCGCCCACATGCTTTTGTTGTGAAGCTGCGACCTTTTGAAAATAAGTGTCAAATTGCTCTTGGGGGTTGTAGGCTTTTTCTTCTTTAGCAAATAGTAGTACTTGCAAGGTTGTGTTCAGCGCTGCGGGTTTCAATTGTTTAACCGATGCCATTAAAGGTTCGTTTAGGTCAGCACCCATGTACTGTTTTAAAAAGGCATTTAAACGTGTTAATTGTTCAGACGTTAAGTATTTGTCAAGTGTTTCACCAGTAGGCATCGTCATGTATTGCTGCATTTTTAAGGCTGCAGACATGTCTTTGCTTAATTGCATCATGTCAAGTTCGCCATACACTTGTTCGCATTGGTTGAGTGCATCTTTTAACCCTTTTATTGAGTCAACAAATTGAACATTGGCTAAGTGATAGGTACCTATAATGTACGACGGCTTGCTGAGGCCATTGCCCGTAATTTTGTATAATAGTTGGGCTTGAGCGCTAATGGTAATGAACAAAAGCGATAATAGTGAGCAAATAAATCTTTTCATAGCTTTTTTTAAAAAAATATACTCATCAGACGCTTACAAGGTTGTTTTTGCTACAAGCAAAAGCTATAAAAGTAATGTTGTGAGTAAGCGTCTGATGAGTTGATGGCTTGAGTGGCGTTTTATTCAATCTGATTATTCTAAGAACCTTTCTTGAGTGCAAGAGCGTTAAACTTCGGTTTCGCCTTCAATAAAGTTCTCCATAAACATGTGTTCACCATCGAACACAGCATAGGTGAATTGTGAAATCCAATCGCCCAATATGAGTAAGCGTGTGCTACGTGTGAGCATCAAGTCAAGCTCAATGTGGCGATGCCCGAAGATGAAATAGTTAATTTCAGGATGTGTTTTAAGATATTCTTTAGCAAAAATAATAAGTGCTTCATTTTGTTCACCCTGATAAGGTGGTTCTTGCCCATCTTTGCGTTTCATGCGTGAGTGGCGAGCCCAAGTCAATCCAAAGGCAACTCCCCATCGGGGGTGGAGCATTGAAAACAAACGTTGACACGTTTTGTTATGAAACACAGAACGAATCAATTTAAACTTATTGTCGTGTGAGCCTAATCCATCGCCATGAGCTAAGAAAAACGTTTGTCCGTGCAACTCTATCACTTCATTTTGTCGGTGTAGCACCATGCCGCATTCCTTTTCAAAGTAATCGTGCTGCCAAATGTCGTGGTTTCCAATAAAGTAGTGTACTTCAACACCCAGGTCGGTAAGTTCGCTTATTTTGCCGAGCAAACGTGTGTAGCCTTTAGGCACCACGTTTTTATACTCATACCAAAAGTCAAAAATATCGCCCATCAAGTAAACGGCTTCAGCCTTGTGCTTAATGCCGTCAAGAAAGTTGACCAAGCGTCGTTCTTGCATGCGTGGGTGTGCAATAGCCAAACTGCCTAAGTGTGCGTCCGACAGAAAATAAATGTTACGGCGCTTGATGTCGTCATTCATGTTGTTTTGATTCATCATATATAAAAGGTAAGGCGGTTGTAAAAGTTACATAAAGCCCAATTCAAGTTTGGCCTCTTCTGTCATCATGTCTTTGTCCCATTCAGGTTCAAACACAAGCGTCACTTTAGCATCCTTAATGCCTTCAATGCCTTCAAGCTTTGTGCGAACGTCCTCCATTATAAAGTCAGCAGCAGGGCAGTTAGGAGCTGTAAGCGTCATGTCTACTTCAAGCACACCATCATCGTGCAAGTCAATGCGGTAAATCAGTCCCAAGTTGTAAATGTCAACAGGTATTTCGGGGTCATAAACCGTTTTTAGCACGTCAACAATGCGTTCTTCTATCTTCAGTTTTTCTTCAGTAGTCATTTTAGTAAAGTTGATATATGTGTTGTGTTAAATACGTCCTTCGTCTTGGTAACTATAAAAACCATTATCGGTAACAATCACGTGGTCAATTAGCGTAATGTCCATCATCTTTGCTGCTGTTTTTACTTTCTCGGTCAATCGGTCATCCTCTCTGCTTGGCTGTGTGTTGCCCGATGGGTGGTTGTGCACCAAGGCAATGTGAGTGGCATTTGATAGCAAAGCCTCTTTCAATAGCGTGCGTATATCTACTACCGTGCCTGTTATGCCTCCGCGACTCAGCAATTTTGATGCAATAATATTCAGACTTTGGTTGAGCAGCAGCACGTGGCTCTCTTCATGAGGCAAGTCCTGCATCTTGGGCTTGTAATAGGCATAAATGTCTTTAGAACATTTCACCTTTCGGCGCTGCTCATTTTCACTACCGCGGCGCACACCTATTTCGCAAGCTGCTAATATGGTGATAGCTTTAGCTGGCCCCACACCTTTGTATTGACAAAGTTCTTCAATCGTTTTGCGACCTAACTGTGTGAGGCTTCCTTCGCAATCGCCTATAATGCGTTGCATGAGGCCCACTGCATTTTCGTCCGTATTGCCCGAACCTATGAGAATGGCTAATAATTCAGAGGTGGTAAGAGCCGTTGCACCATGTGCAATAAACTTTTCGCGAGGACGGTCGTCAAGAGCTAAGTCGGTAATGTTCAATTTCATACACCTTAATGATTCCTTGGGGGTATAAGTAGGTGTTCAATGTGAAAATACTATCTATTGATAAGATGTTTTTTGAACACCAACTTAAAAGCCACAACTGCAGAGAAGATTGCGGTAAAAGTTCTATTTGTAAAAGTTCTTGCGAAAGGCATCGAACTCACCTTTGCCTAATACGCAACGTCGCCACCAAGCACGCCAAAAGCCTGAACCATAGCCCCATAGTTGAATGTAGGCCGCGGCCACAGCTAATAGTCCTACGTGCAAACTATGTTCTTGTCGTGTGGCATCGGTCATGATGATGAGTGCAAAGAGTAGAAAAGGCAACAGCATAACCCACCAGTGAGGGCAACCCAATAAGCCTGCTACTATGCTGAGCACTATGAGCAATGCGCAGCCTAAAGTAAAAATAGCTGGCAAGGTGTGCACCAACTTAAGCGTACCTGGATGGCGCTTTGACAAGTTGATGCGTGCAATGCCAGAGTTGTGTACTTGCTTAAAAAACTTTTTCAAGTCGGTGCGGCGTTTGTGCCACACCCAAGCTTCGGGGAATAGACGGCACTTGTAGCCAGCTTTAAATATGCGTGTCGAAAAGTCAATGTCTTCGCCAAAGCGCATTTCGCTGAATCCATTGAGCGCATTATATACCTCACGGTGCACCCCCATGTTAAACGAACGTGGGTAAAACTTGTCCATCTTCTTTTTGCCTCCTCTAATGCCACCTGTGGTGAAAAAAGAGGTCATGGCATAGTTAATGGCCTTTTGCATAGGTGTAAAGTCCTTATGTGCGCGGTCAGGGCCACCAAAGGCATCACATGGTTGCGCGGATAATTCGGCATCAACGGCAGCTAAGTAACCTTCAGGCAGCACCACATCGGAGTCAAGAATCAGCACATATTCGCCCTGTGCCCGTTCTACACCATAGTTGCGTGTTTGTCCAGGCCCAGAGTTAGGCTTATTATAATAATGTATAGGTAGACGGTCAGCGTAATGGCTTACCACGTCTTTGCAAGGTAGGGTAGACCCATCTTCAACTACCACCACGTCAAAGTTGTGTAACGTTTGTGTTGTAAGGCTTTGTAAAAGCTCTTCAACTTCATTGGGACGATTGAATACGGGTATGACAAAAGTGTACTTCATGTAGGCAAAGGTAGTAATAAAATGGTATTTAATAAAGCGTTTGATGCTTCAAAAGTGACTAAAAATACACGTAAAGTGATGGTTAAATGCTATTTGATTAGATTTTAAGCACATCTTATCCTTTAAATCGTATCTATTAAATGCTCGCACAGGCAATGTAGGCTTCCTCTTTAGCATGCATAACGTATAAAAGTATTACCTTTGCTTCGTGAAGGTGACCTACGATTGGGTAAGGTTTAATATCCCGAACGCATCCCGAATGCATCCCGAATGCATCTCGAACACTTTTCGAATGCATTTCGAACCTAATGATACATTAAAGAAAGAGCACAATGAAGTACCCTCTGATAACAAAGACATCAACGTTTGACGCAATTATACTTTGTGATGGCGATTATCCTGTTCATGAAGTTCCTTTGTCAATATTGCAGCATGCCTCATATTTGTGCTGCTGCGATGGAGCTTTGACCCATAGTATAGCGAGCGGATTAACCCCACAAGCTGTTGTGGGCGATGGCGACTCTTTGCCTGCCATCTATAAAGAAAAATATGCAGATATCATACATATCGTAAACGAACAGGAAAACAATGATCAAACTAAGTCAACGCTCTATTGTCAAAAGCAAGGGTTTAAGCAAATAGCCTACATAGGCAGCACGGGCAAACGTGAGGATCACACTATAGGCAATGTTGTACTATTGGCTCATTATTATGCTGACTTTGGGTTACAGGTGACCATGATTACCGATTATGGCTATTTTGTGGCGGCAAGCGGTAAACAACGTTTTCAAACATTTGCGGGGCAACAAATGAGTATTTTTAATATAGGTGGTTGTACGCGTTTTTTAGGCAAAGGACTGAAATGGGCACCCTATGCTTATGCTGCTTTATGGCAGGGCACCTTGAACGAGGCGGTAGCTGATGAAGTTGAACTTGATGCTGACGGAGTGTATATCGTGTATCGCACCTTTGGAGTCAAGGGCAAAGGAGCATAACTAATCAAGGTGGCGTAAAAAAACTCCTATGCAGCCATAGTTGAGCAATAGTTGTAACATGATAAGCGGTCTTTGTTATCGTTTTATTTGTAGGCTGGTGTTAGCAATATGTATGTTTACGGCTGAATAAGTATGAAAAGTTGAACACAATTTTGGGTTGTTGCATAAAAGTTAGCAACTTTGCAGTGCAAAAGTAAAAAATGCTTTTGCAGGGGTGCTACCGCAGTTGCGGATGCTGAGATTATACCCTCATAAGCTGAACCGGGCAATGCCGGCGTAGCAAAAGAGTTGTCTTGACAAAAGAAGCACGTGCTATAATTTGAGCCATTAACTCATGCACCTATAACTAAAGGTGTGGAGGTTCTATGTGTGCCTTTTGTCCCCCAGTTGATTTATTAACTAAAACAACTGTTCTTTCAAAACACAATGAACAAAAAAATGTTGATGTTGGCTGCTTTAACAGCCAGTGTGATTAATGTTGCTCCCGCACATGCTAGCGTGAAGAATGAAAAAATCAATCATCAGTTAACAGCTAAGGCTGATACATCAAGCGTAAACTTACAAGCAGCACAAGTGGTTTCAACCCGTGCAGGCAAGCATACACCTATGGCTTACAACAACTTGACAAAGAAGAACCTCGCTGCCGTAAACTATGGTAAGGACGTGCCTTTCTTGTTGATGTTTACGCCTTCTGTTACAGTGACTTCTGATGCAGGTGCTGGTATTGGTTATTCAAGCATTCGCGTGCGTGGTACGGACCCCAGTCGTATTAACATCACAGCCAATGGTGTGCCCATTAATGATGCAGAGAGTAGCCAAGTATATTGGACCAATATGGGCGACTTCGCTTCGAGTGTAGAAGATATGCAGATACAGCGTGGTGTAGGTACTTCAACCAATGGTGCGGGTGCTTTTGGTGCAACGATTAATATGCAGACCGAAAAGATTGGTGCAAAGCCCTATGCAAGTGTTGACCTCTCAGCTGGTAGCTATGCAAGCCATAAGGAAACTTTCCGTTTTGGTTCAGGACTCTTGAAGAACCATTGGGGCTTCCAAGGCCGCCTCTCTCACATCGCCAGTGACGGTTATGTGAAGCGTGCTACCACTCGCCTTGATTCTTACTTCTTGCAAGGTGGTTACTTTGGCGAGAGTACAGTCGTAAAGTTCGTTACATTTAATGGTAAAGAAAAGACTTACCATGCTTGGAACTATCCCTCAGTATATGAAATGGAAATGAATGGTGGTCGTCGTTACAACTCATGCGGTGAGTACTATGACAAGGATGGAAACGTACATTATTATAAAGACCAAAGCGACTTCTATCACCAGCAGCACTATCAACTGTTGTTGAACCAAATCATTTCGCCCACGTGGAAGTTTAATGCAGCGCTGCATTATACCAAGGGCTTTGGCTATTATGAGGAGTATAAGAGTGGCCGTAAGTTAGGTGAATACGGTTTGGTGTCACCTTCAAGTCCTGACTTCAAGACAAAGACCGACTTAATTCGTCAGAAGTTGATGGACAACGACTTCTATGGTGTGATTGGTTCGTTCGACTACGACAATAAGAGCAATCTCCGCGCTACGATTGGTGGTGGATTTAATCGCTACGTAGGCGACCACTATGGATTGGTAAAGTGGGTAAAGGATACGGAGAAAATTGACGAGTTGTTGCCCAATCATCAGTATTACTTCAACAAGGGTAAGAAGAACGACGGCAATATTTATGGCAAGGTAAGCTACGAATTTACTAAGGGCTTGAGCGCTTATGTAGACTTGCAGTATCGTCACGTTAATTACGTAAACGAAGGTCCGACCGATAACTACGATGGCACAACGCAGTGGGTGCTCGACATGGAGCAAAACTTCGACTTCTTCAATCCGAAGGCAGGTCTGTTCTATCAGATCAATAAGAACCATAGCGTATATGCCTCTTACGCTATGTCGCACCGCGAACCGACGCGTAATGATTATGAGGACAACCTCAACCAACACCTTAAGGCTGAGCGCTTGAACGATTGGGAGTTGGGCTACAAGTATGAGAGCGAGAAGTTCTCAGCAGGCGTTAACTTCTACTACATGACCTATCGCGACCAGTTCGTCTTAACAGGCGAGAAGAACGAGATCGGTGAGTTTATTGCTCGCAATGCAGGTGAAAGCTACCGCCGTGGTGTAGAAATTCAAGCTGCTTGGAGTCCTGTGAAGTGGTTCCGTTGGGATGCCAACGCTACTTGGAGTCACAACCGTGCGAAGGATTGGACGGTTACACTCAATGACGGCAATGTGGTAAGCCTTGGCGATACACCGCTTTCATTCTCACCGAACTTCATCTTTAACAACATCTTCACCTTCAACTATGCTGGTTTCCGTGCCGCATTGACGAGCCAGTACGTAAGCAAGCAGTACTTGTCAAACACTGGCTTTGACTACTACGTAAGTGAAGAAGAAGACGGCGACCACAAGGTGAGCATGGTATTGAAGCGCCACTTTATAACCAATCTTGACCTCTCATACACCTTCCGCTTGAAGGGCGTAAAGAGCATTACCGCAGGTTGCACGCTTTACAACCTCTTCAGTGCGAAGTATTTCAACAATGGTTGGACTGCTCCCGAGTACAAGCAAGTTGACGGTAAGGTAGTTGCCTACACCGAAGGCGACCGTTACGAAACAGGTTATGGCGTAAGTGCTCCTTTCAACGTTATGGGACACTTGAGCATCAACTTCTAATTCTCTTTAGTTGACAAGTTGACGAGTAGACGAGTTGACAAGTAAGTTAGTTTTTACAAACTTGCTTGTCAACTCGTCAACTTGTCAACTCGTCAACTTGTCAACTCGTTAACTTCAAAAAATGCAATATCTTGATTTTATCACCACCCTTTTAGGCTTGCTATACATCTACTTAGAGTATCGCGCAAGTATTTGGCTATGGTTAGTAGGCATCATTATGCCTGCGCTCGACATCGCCTTGTATTGGTCGCACGGACTCTATGGCGATGCCGGAATGGCCACCTATTATACGCTGGCAGGCATCTATGGCTACTTGGTGTGGACGTTTGGTAAAAAGCGTAAGGCCAATAACGAACTCTCAGAAAAGGGTGAACTGCCCATTACCCACATGCCCGCTCGCCTTTACTTGCCCTCCATGTTGTGTTTCTTTGTGCTTTGGGCGCTGACATGGTATATATTAAAATATTATATGCATTCAACCGTACCCGTGCTTGACGGTTTTACCAATGCACTGAGTTTCGTAGGGCTTTGGGCCTTAGCACGTAAGTATGTGGAACAGTGGGTGTTTTGGATAATTGTTGATGTGGTGTGCTGCTATTTATATATCGGTAAAGGCATTCCCTTTAAGGCAGGCCTTTACGGATTGTATGTAGTAATAGCCGTGGCGGGATATTTTAAGTGGAAGAAAGAGAGCATTTCAAAAAAAAGTAGTAATTTTGCCGTCAAATCATAAGACAATAAAAAACAACATTTACTCCAATGATTAAATCACAAGACATCAAAAAGGGTACTTGCATCCGTCTCGATGGCAAGCTCTACTTCTGCATTGATTTTCTTCATGTAAAGCCCGGTAAGGGTAACACCATTATGCGTACCACTTTGAAGGACGTTGTTACAGGCCGTGTGCTTGAGCGTCGTTTCAATATTGGCGAAGCACTTGAAGATGTTCGCGTAGAGCGTCGTCCTTACCAGTACTCATACGCTGAGGGTGATCAGTATCACTTCCTCAACCAAGAGACTTGGGACGATGTAATCATCGAGAAGGACCTCATCACGGGTGTTGACTTCATGAAGGAAGGCGACGTTTGCGAAGTGGTAAGCGATGCTTCAAGCGAAACCATCCTTTTTGCTGAAATGCCTGTTAAGACTCACCTCAAGGTAACTTACACCGAACCAGGTTTGAAGGGCGATACTGCTACTAACGCTACTAAGCCTGCAACACTTGAAACAGGTGTTGAAATTCGTGTACCTCTTTTCATCAACGAAGGCGAAGTTATTGAGGTTGACACACGCGATGGTTCTTACCTTAACCGTGTAAAGGCTTAATAAATTAGCAAAGCAGCTTAGTTAGTAAGCAATGATGTGCAGATGTTTGAATGTGTTGATGTAACCCATTCATACATTTGCACATTTTTTTTAAAGGGGGGTACAATCAAATAACTTCCATTGTTCATAGCGTTATGCAATGGGTAACAAGCACCTTTATCTATCATGAAAGTAAGCATTATTATTCCCGTTTATCGCACAGAACACACCTTAGCACGTTGTGTTAATAGCGTGTTGGCGCAAACCTATGGTAACTATGAAGTCATATTGGTTGACGATGGTAGTGACGATGGCGCTCCAGCCCTATGCGATGCTTATGCACAACAAGATGCGCGCATTAGGGTCATACATCAACCCAATGCCGGACTCTCGGCAGCTCGTAATGCGGGTGTTGAGAATGCTAAAGGTGAATATATATGGTTTGTTGATTCAGATGACTTTGTTGCAGCTGACACTTTAGCACAAGCGCTTCAAACTTTAGAACAAGCCCCTCATGATGTGTCCTTTGTTGAATTTCCCGTAATGGTGGCCTATGGCAATGCGCAGCGTCAACATCCGTTGCATTTAACCAAACAACGTTACACCGACCCTTGGCAGTGGTGGTTCGTGGCTGAGGGGTATACGCATTGTTATGCTTGGAACAAACTATTTCGACGTTCGGCCATTGGCGCACTAAGGTTTGAACATAAAGTGTTTGAGGATGTGTTTTTCATGCTCCCGCTATTGAACCAGGTGAAGGCATTTGCCACAATGAATAGTGGCCTTTATTATTATTGCAGCAATCCTAACGGAATAACAGCGAATGAAGGCACTCATTTGCTCGATTTGCTCGAAGCACATGTGCGTGTGTTACATCAATTACATTGGGCAAGGCCACAAAGTGTAACCCAAGCCGACTTTGCTCGTTACTATGCACATTTACTTAACATTCAAATTGATGTGTATGAGCGTTGCGGAGGTAAGGTTTTGCTGAGAAATTTGCCAGTAGGACACACCCCCAAACTCTTGTTGCAGCGAATTTTAGGAGTCAGAAGAACTTGTTGGCTGATAAACTTAATACGTAACATATGTCGACACAACCACTCATAAGTTTTATAATACCCGTTTACAATGTACCCGATGTAATGCTTAAAACTTGCTTGCAGAGCATTTTGAGCTTACAATTATCAGCGGCAGAACGCGAGGTGATAGTGGTGGATGATGGTAGTCAGCATGATATAACACAATCATGGAGTGATGACTGGAAGCAAAGCATTGTGCTCATTCACCAGGCGAACCAAGGACAGAGCAAAGCACGTAATGTGGCACTCGATGTAGCACATGGACAATACATTCAATTTGTTGATGCCGACGACTATTTGCTACCAAACATTTATAATGCCATCATTCAGTTTGTTAGAACGCATCCCACTGATGTTTTCTGTTTCAGCTTTACACGTAATGTGCAAGCCCAATTGATGAACATTGCTCCCCAACTTACAACAGGTGTTAACTATGTATTGCACAATAATTTGTGTTCGGCTCCTTGGTGGTATCTTTACAATCGTTCCACTTTTGAGCAACTACGTTTTATTGAGGGTATAGTGTTTGAGGATGTAGAGTTTACAACCTATGTGTTTTTAAATGCACAACGGGTATATGTAACCCATGCGCAGCCTTATTTCTATCGTTTGCGTCAAGGGTCAACTACAAGTAAGCAAACGCGTGAAACTTACATCAATCGCTATTTGCCTATTTCAGAGCAAATACTTTATCGCTTGCAACAGACGAAGGTTACGCATGGCCAAAGTGCTGCCATGCAGCGTCGTGTGGCGCAGCTCACCATGGATCATGTGTATAACGTGATGCGCTACACGCATAGTGTGAAGTTGTTAAATCAAACGCTAACGCGATTTAAGCAACGTGGCTTATACCCATTCCCTAATGCGCGTTACACACGCAAGTACACACTATTCCGTTGGTTAGTGCAATGCCCCATCACACGCATAATGATGACCTACCTACTTTTTAAAAAAGGTTGAAATGAAAATATTGCTCATAGGTGAATATAGTAATGTACACTGGACATTGGCCGAAGGCTTACGACAGTTAGGCCATGAAGTGAAGGTGCTATCGAATGGCGACTTTTGGAAGAATTATCCACGCGACTATTCATTGGTGCGACACCTTACTCCATGGGGCGGTGTGCAGTATATGATTCAGTTGCTGTGCTTATTGCCTCGTCTGCGTGGCTACGATGTGGTGCAGCTCATTAATCCCATGTTTTTAGAGCTAAAAGCAGAGCGCATCTTTTCCATTTATCATTACTTGCGTAAACACAATCGTAAAGTGGTGATGGGCGCTTATGGCATGGACTATTATTGGGTAAAGACAGGGAGCAGCGCAACAAGTCCTTTTCGTTATGGCGATTTTAACATGGGATGCGCTCAACGCACAAATGTTGAGGCTGAAATAGAGCGTAAGGATTGGTTAGGAACGGCAAAAGAGCATCTTAATAAAATGATAGCAGCCAATTGTGATGCTATTGTGGCGGGACTTTATGAATATTGGGTTTGTTATCAGTTAGCATACCCTAATAAAACAACATTCATACCCTTCCCTATACATTGGCAACTTGACACTCGCCCAATACAATATTATGATACATCACGCAGGTTACGCATATTTATAGGTATCAGCAAGGGACGCAGTGTGTATAAAGGCACCGACATTATGTTGAAAGCGGCAGAACACATTCGCGACAAATATCCTAACAAGGTTCAGCTCTTGATAGCAAGGGGGGTACCCTTTGCACAGTATTGTGAAATGATGGAGGGTAGTGATGTTATATTAGATCAGCTCTATAGCTATACGCCAGCCATGAATGCCCTGCAGGCTATGAGTCGTGGCATAATATGTGTGGGAGGTGGTGAACCTGAAAATTATGACATACTGAATGAAACGGAGTTGCATCCTATAGTTAATGTAACTCCTTCGTATGAAAGTGTATATGAACAGCTTGAACAATTAGTACTCCACCCAGAACGCATACGTATGCTGCAAGAGCAGAGCGTAGCTTACGTTCATCGTCATCACGACTACATACAAGTGGCTAAACAATATGAAGCTTTGTACAAAAGTCTTTTCTACGAGTAAACTACCGCTAAGTATTTAGCTTAGCGGTAGTTTACAGAATCCACCTTATTTGTGTGAAATTTTAGAACTTGAAGCCAAGTGTTATGTATCCAATGTTCATATTGGGCATATCGTTGGTGCGTGAATTAACGTAACGATAATGTGCTCCGAATGAAAAACCAATGTTGCGTTGCTTATTCCTAAAATAGAGTTCTGCACCTACATCACCATATCCTTGTTTCCATGAAGATGAACCAATGCTGCTACCTCCTGTTGCTAACACATCAAGAGCAACAGTGTTTTTAGTTGAGCTGTTAATGGTGTTACCTATTAGTCGATAGCCCAAGCCACCTCCTGCAAGTACGGCTGATTTGTAAGTTTTAGATTCGTCATGGAGCGCATAAGCTACGTTTAAGTCAAGTAATAGCTTAAAACCCGTCAAGACTTCATAGCTATAGCGATTGTTAATGAAAAGCGGATAATAACCTTTGGTGCGAAAGCCTGCACCTGTTTGCAAACTAATGCCAAAGCGGTCAAATGGTGTAATTGTTTTTTTAGAAACTTTGGTAGAATCATTATCTGCAGCTATAGCCGAAAGACTCATTGCAAAAACCATAAAAGCTAAGATAATCTTTTTCATTGAATATATTATTTTATAGGTTGCTAGGTGTATGTGTTTCTAAATGCAAATGTAAAAAAAACTGTAGTACGTACAAAACGTTATTGCAATAGAACTTATTTTTACACATGTATTCCGCAACCTTTGCTTTTTTATTCAAGCACTAAAAGTTCGATAGATGGCCATGCGCCTAAACGATAGGGTACACCCCCACCAATGCCTGTTGACACAAAGAGTTTTTGTGTGCCTTCATGATAAAGGCCACCCCATTCAGGCATGAACCACGCAGCAGGCGAAAAGTGTCCTACTTGCATTTGTAATGCGTGCGTGTGCCCTGATAAGGTAAGGGCTATTTGTTCATGTTGGCCTACTACACCATGTCGCCAATGCCAAGGGTCATGGCTTAGCAACAATGTGCATGCTTGGGGTGGAATGTGCTGTATGGCCTGTGTTAGCTTGCCACGTTCAGGAAATGGAGGTTTACCAATGTTTTCAACCCCTGCCACATAAAGGGTGTCATTGCCTCGCGTTATAGCTTGATGTTCGTTAAGTAATACTCGCCAACCCATGATGCGCTGCATGCGTATCAATCGCTTTACCTCAAGAGCTTGCTGCTGTGGGCTAAGGCCTGGATGGTACATGCAATAATCATGGTTACCTAATACTGATAGGACTCCATCATTAGCTTGTAAATGGCTGAGTATGCGCACATAGGGCATAGCTTCGGCCGATGCCGTGTTAACCATGTCGCCTGTGAACACAATAAGATCGGGGCGTAGGCGGTTAATGCTGTCAACCATGGCTTGCATAATACTGGTGTCGCCAGCATAGGTGCCAAGGTGTATGTCGGATATTTGTACTATGCGGTAGCCTTTGAATGCACGGGGCAGATGGTTTACTTTGATGGTATGAGGTACTACTTTGAGTGAACGCCACCCCCAGGCTGTTCCGTACACTTGTATCGCAGCCATAAGTACAGCCATAGTTAGGGCTATGGTTTGAATATATTTTTGTCCTGTGGGCCAATGCCATGTAATGCCATGTCCAATGGCATCGACTAATACAAACACAAGCTTGGGCACTGCAATGCATATCATGAGTATGAAAGCTAATTGCATGAGTAGTGATATGCGTACTTGGCAAATGAGTAACAACATGCAGCCTAATGTCATGATGGTTGGTAGCAGCACAAGTAGAGTGCGCCATATGCCTGCTTGTAAACGTGTAAAATTCCACCACAAGTAAACGTCGGGTAATATTAAAAACAGTAGTAGTAGAAAGAAAAATCGAAACATGTGTGCAAAGTAGTTTTGGAGTAGGGTAGAAATGCTCTTTGTAAAGCGTTTATGTATTATTGGTGGGCTTAGTGAGCATATATATGGTAATAAACAAGTAAAGGATTAAGGGCTGCTTTTGTTGTTAGTGAGCAAAGCCTCTTAATCCTTTTTCTGTTTTGTTCATTGAGTTGATGATGGGGGGAGACCCCTTACCACTAATGTAAACTTTATGACGATAAGTATATTGGAAACTTTATTTTCGATGTTGTTGTTCTTGCCACTTTTCGCGTGCGAACTCTTGCATATCAGTTACCTTATCTTTTTCGTCAACAATTTCGGTACCAAGCATGGTTTCAATAACATCCTCCATGGTAACTATGCCACGAAAACAACCATATTCATCAATGATGATAGAAATGTGTTCTTTCTTAGCCAAGAGCTTTTCCCATATTTTTGAAACGTTATCGCTCTCTTGAAAGGTGAGAACCGGACGAATGATATCTGACAAACGTAGGTCGAACTTATCTTCAGATAGCTTTTCGAGTATGGTTTGACGAAGCACATACCCTTTAATGTAATCGTCATTCTCCTCATTATAAACGGGAATGCGTGAGAATTGGCGGTAAGCATCGTTTTGGTAAAACTCGCGTAGTGTCATGCTCTCTTCGGCCACCTCTGCCACCGAACTGGGAGTCATAATGTCGCGAGCATTTACATCGTCAAGTTTTAGCAGATTTTGAATCATGCTATTTTCTTTCTTTTCAAGCACCCCCTCTTCAGCTCCTACGGTAACCATAGCCGACACTTCTTCGCGGCTAACTGATGTTTGTTTTTTGTTGCCTGAAAAGATGTGTGTGATAAGTTCAGACATGAGTACCAATGGATAGGTGACAATTACCAATACATGAATAATTCGTGCACAAGGAATGGCCATCTTTCGCCAATATGAGGCACCAATGGTCTTAGGTATAATTTCAGAGAAAATAAGTATTAGCAGGGTTAGAATGGCAGATGTTATGGCAAAGAACTGACTGCCAAATATAGCTTCGCTCTGTGCGCCAACCCCAGCAGCACCTACGGTGTGCGATATGGTATTGAGCGAGAGTATGGCTGCGATGGGTTTGTCAATGTCTTGCTTGTACTTTTTTAGTAGAGTTGCACCTTTACGACCTTCTTTTTCAAGCATTGACACAAATGACATTGGTGCTGATAGCAGTACCGCTTCAAGAATGGAACATAAAAATGAGATGCTTAAAGCACCCAATA
The DNA here is from genome assembly GCA_900546605.1 of uncultured Prevotella sp. Taxonomy (GTDB): domain Bacteria; phylum Bacteroidota; class Bacteroidia; order Bacteroidales; family Bacteroidaceae; genus Alloprevotella. The sequence goes on along the minus strand of URDV01000001.1, from coordinate 232 downwards.
AATAGAGGAGTAATAGCCCCATGGAATGTGGAATTAGTTAGACAAATGCCCTGTCCCACATCATTTTTAGCAGAATGTGTGTGCGGATGCTTGCTTGTGTAGTATGTTTATGGAGTAAGCTTTCGCAGGGAGCGGTCAAAGAGTAATGACTGCGTTTTTCGATATTTTGTGCAAAGATAGTGCAAACCGAGCGCAATACAAAATAAAAGGCTGAAAGTCTTTTATTTTTATT